>NZ_JBDOQR010000008.1:0-110601 GCF_039839315.1 Phaeobacter sp. CAU 1743
CCCTCACGGGCATGCTGGCTGCGGGTGAGTTCGGTCCAGGCCATCGTGGTCTCCGTTCAGTGTCGTACCCGAACAGAAACACAACCTCCTGAACTCACTCAATTAGTTTCAAATCGGGCTCTTAGAGGCTGCCGTGCCGGTGGTTGAGGAGCGGTTCCCCATGCGCCTGGCCAATCACGCGGCCTTCCATACCTCCCTTCAAGCCCCCGTCGCTGCCGAGGGGCGCAAACGTCTGGCCGCAGGCATGTTCAGCCAGCCCAAGGTGCCGCTCATTGACGGGCGCGGTCATGTCTGGTGGCCCGGCGCCACCGATACGCAGGCGCTGTGGGATTACACGCTCGGCCATCAGGTGGTGGAGCCTTATGATTTCACCCGCGCGGTGCAGAACGCAGCGCTAGAGTTTGCGCCGGATCTCTTCATCGTCACCGGCCCCGGCACCACGCTGGGCGGCGCGGTGGCGCAATCGCTGGTGCACGCGGGCTGGCAGGGTATGAGTGGCAAGGCTGATTTCAAGGCACAGCAGGCCAAGGCGCCCTCCCTGATCTCCATGGGCGATGATGCGCAGCGCGCGATTGTCACGGGTTAGGGTCTAATCAGCCCCGCGAACAGGCCCGTGATCGGCGGCGCATTGGCTGTGATCGCCAAGCGCCGTCAGCACCTTGCACTGCCCGCCATTGCCCCCGTCACACAGATGGGAAATGCGCTCCAGCTCTGTCGCCAGTTGCTGTAGCCGGGCAATGCGCGCGCGCACCTGATCAAGCTGCGCGCGGGCGATGCGGTTGGCCTCGGCGCAATCCTCGCCCAGCTCCCCGTCCAGCGCCATCAGCACCTTGATATCCTCTAGCGCAAAGCCAAGGTCGCGGGCGTGTTTGATAAAGCCCAGCGCCTCCAGCCCCTCCTGACCATAGCGGCGCTGATTGCCCGCATTGCGCCCGGCGGGTGGCAGCAGGCCAATTTCCTCGTAGTAGCGGATGGTGGGCACCTTGACCCCGGTGGCCTTGGACAGCGCGCCGATGGAAAACATCACGGACCCCTCTTGAACCTCTAGTGACTAGAGCCATTAGGTTGACCTCGAATCGAAGAAAAGGACAAGGGCAATGGCTGGATGTTGCGGGCATGAGGCGCGGTTTGACGGGGTTTCGGCCGCCTATAAACGGCGCCTCTGGGTCGTGATCGCGATCAACGCGGGCATGTTTGCGGTCGAGATGGGCGCAGGCCAGATGGCAGGCAGTCAGGCGCTGAAGGCGGACGCGCTGGATTTCCTCGGCGATGCACTGACCTACGGGATCTCACTCGCCGTGATCGGCGCCAGCTTGCGCACCCGCGCGCTGGCGGCGCTGGCCAAGGGGATCAGCCTTTTGATGATGGGTATGTGGGTGTTTGGGTCGACCGTCTACCATGTCTTTGTGCTGGGCGTGCCACAGGCTGAGGTGATGGGCGTCATCGGGTTCATGGCCTTGGCGGCCAATGTGACCTCGGTCCTCCTGCTGGCGGCCTATAAGGACGGGGATGCCAATGTGCGCTCGGTCTGGCTGTGCTCGCGCAACGACGCCGTCGGCAATGTGGCGGTGATGATCGCGGCGCTGGGGGTCTGGGGGACAGCCACCGGCTGGCCGGACCTGATCGTGGCCGGGATCATGGCAGGGCTGTTCCTGAATTCCGCCTGGCAGATCCTTGTGCAGGCCATTCAGGAACGCCGAGAAGATCTGGCGCATCAGCACTAAGGACTAGGGCGGTGCCTGCCTGGGGAGGCGCATATGCGCCTGCCGGGGGGCAGGCAGGCGCAGCCCGACCTATCGGCCGGGCGAAACTCAGGCAAACAGCCCAGCATAGTCTTCGCGCAGGGCCTTTTTCTGCACCTTACCCATTGTGTTGCGTGGCAGGGCGTCGAGCAGGATCACCTCTTTGGGCTGCTTGAACTTCGCCAATTGCCCCGACAGCGCGGCCTTCACCGCCTCCGCACTGGTGCCTTCGCCGGTGGGGACAACCACGGCCACCACCGCCTCACCAAAGTCGGGATGCGGCACGCCGATCACCGCGCTTTCCAAGACGCCCGGCAGATCATCGATCAGGCTTTCCACCTCTTTGGGGTAGACGTTGAAGCCGCCGGTGATCACCAGATCCTTTTCCCGGCCGACGATGGTGACATAGCCGTCTTCGTCCATGCGGGCCATGTCGCCGGTGATGAACCAGCCATCGGGCAGCAGTTCCTCGGCGGTTTTCTCCGGCATCTGCCAATAGCCCTGGAACACGTTGGCCCCGCGCACATGAAGGACGCCGGTCTCGCCCGTCGGGACTTCCTTGTCCCCCGCCATGATCCGCGCCTCAACCCCCGGCAGGGGAAAGCCCACGGTGCCTGCACGACGTTCGCCGTCATAGGGGTTCGAGGTGCTCATATTGGTTTCGGTCATGCCATAGCGTTCCAGGATGCGGTGGCCGGTCCGGGCCTCCCATTCCTCATGCGTGTCCACCAACAAAGGCGCCGAGCCGGAGATGAACAGGCGCATGTTCTCGGCGCGTTCGCGCGTCAGGCGCGGATCCGCCAAGAGGCGCGTGTAGAAGGTCGGGACCCCCATCAGCGCCGTGGCGCGCGGCATGGCGTCGAGGATCTCATCGGCGTTGAAGCCCTTCAGGAACACCAGCCGCGCCCCGGCCAGCAGCGCCACATTGGTGGCCACGAACAGCCCGTGGGTGTGAAAGATCGGCAGCGCGTGGATCAATACGTCCTGATCGGTGAACTGCCAGTAATCGCGCAGCATCAGCGAGTTCGAGGCGAGGTTCTCATGGCTCAGCATCGCCCCCTTGGAGCGCCCGGTGGTGCCCGATGTATAAAGGATCGCCGCCAGATCATCGGGTCCGCGCGGCACCGGATCAAAGCCGCCACGCCCCACCACGGCATCGGTAAGGCTGCCCAGCCCCTTGCCATCCAGCGTCACCACGCGGGCGTCACCTGCGATTTCGGCAATGTCATCTTCGCGAGCGGGATCGCAGACCATCACGCGGGGGCTGGCATCGCCCAGAAAATAAGCCACCTCGGGCGTGGTATAAGCGGTGTTGAGCGGCAGGAAGACGCCCCCGGCCATCACGGTACCAAGGTAAAGCTGGATCGCCTCGATGGTCTTTTCCACCTGCACCGCAACCCGGTCACCGGGCTGAACCCCCATCGCCACCAGCGCCGCCGCGTTGCGCTCCGCGCCCGCGAACAACTCGCCGAATGTCATGCTGGCCCGTGCCGGGAAAGTGGCGAAATTGCGCGTCTCGTGGCCAATTGAGGCGGCCCGCAGCCGGGAAATCAGGTGGTTGGCATCATACATCGGCTGGCTCCTTCATCAACGCAGGTATCTGCGCCAGAGCGGGGCGGAAAATCAAGCCATTGATCTTTGCCGCGCAGGGGCGCAGGTTCCCCGCCATGACAAAACCCTTAACATCGCATCGACCGATTCTGGCAATCCTGCTGAAAGTCGCCGCCATCGGTCTGTTCACCATGCTGTCGGCCTTGATCAAGGCGGTATCAGAAGAGGTTCCGACAGGTGAGGCGGTGTTCTTCCGTTCCTTCTTTGCCATCCCGGTGATCGTGGTCTGGCTTGCCCTGCGCGGCGATCTGCGTGATGGGCTGAAGACGAAAAACCCGATGGTACACGTCTGGCGCGGGTTGGTGGGAACCTCTGCGATGGGTATGACGTTCCTGGGTCTCGGCCTATTGCCGCTGCCCGAGGTGACGGCAATAGGCTATGCGACACCGATCTTCACGCTGATCCTGGCGGCCGTGTTTCTGGGCGAGACCATTCGCATGGTGCGGATCTCGGCCGTTGCCATCGGCCTTGTCGGTGTGATGATCATGATTTGGCCGCGGCTTGGTTCTGGCGCGGATCTGTCGGACGGGGCGACGCTGGGCGCGCTTCTGGTGCTGGGCGCAACCATCGCGCGGGGGTTCGTGCAGATCCACGTGCGCCGCATGGTGATGACCGAGCCGACCGCCGCCATCGTGTTCTATTTCTCGCTGACCGCATCCGCGCTGTCGCTGCTGACGCTGCCCTTTGGCTGGGTCATGCCCAGCGGCGAGGTTCTGGCGATGCTGATCGGGGCGGGGCTTGTGGGCGGCATCGCGCAGATCCTCGTGACTTCTTCCTACCGGTTTGCGCCTGCCTCGATGCTGGCGCCCTATGATTATGTCTCGATGATCTTTGCGATCCTGCTTGGCTATTTCTGGTTCGAAGAGCTACCGACCTTTGTCATGCTGGCCGGTGCGACGCTGGTAATCGCGGGCAATGGGCTGGTGATCTGGCGCGAAAGCCGCTTGGGACTGGAACGCGGCAAGGCGCGCGCGGTCACCGATCCCAAGGGGGGATAAGGGCAAGGCAGCCACGGCAATGTGATTGGCCCGGACGCCCTGCATGGCGCCACTATGCCGGGATTGACGATACCCTCTACGGACCGCCGCCTTGACCGAGACTTCCCCCAGTTTCCCCCCGCCCGCAATCAAGCTGGCGCGTCTGACCGACGTACCGCCCGAGCAGATCCTGGCGCATATGTCCGATCCCCGCGTGGCGACGCATCTGCCCTTGATGACCGAAGGCTGGGATGCCGCGATGGTGCGCCAATTCGTTGAGATGAAAGAGGCGCGCTGGCAGCAAGACGGGTTGGGCCATTGGGCGTTTCTGGCCGATGGCGCCTATGTCGGATGGGGCGGATTTGAAAAGGAAGGAACCGAATGGGATCTTGGGCTGGTTCTGCGGCCGGATAACTTTGGCCTTGGGCCGCGCATATCGCGGCAATTGCTGGAGTTTGCGCGGCATGATGCGCGCATTCCCTATGTCACCTTCCTGTTGCCACCCTCGCGCAAATCGCTTGGTGCCCTGTCCCGGATGGGCGCACGGTTCCTGGAAGAGATCGACTACGATGGCACCCGCTTCCTGAAATTCCGCCTGGACACGCCGCAGAGCTGAAACGCGCTACAGTCCCGTGCCAGGCGGCATAACAACGACGTTGGCCCGGGACAATGCCCCGGGCCATTGGCTCTGTGACTGCGTTCAGTGCTGACAGGCAGTCAGATCAGATGCTGGCGCCCTTGGGATCCAGGGTGATCTTCCACAACTCCTGATCGGCGCGGTCCATCAGGCGCACGGTCATCTGCTGGGTGGCGCCGTCGATGTCCACCAGACCGAAGAACTGCAGACCCATCGAGGGCGGCAGGTTGGCGCCCTGCTCCTCGGTTGGGGCCTTCACGAACTTCACTTCGGGGCCAAAGGTGCCGTCCAGCGCGTTCGGACCAAAGGTGCCGGCGTGCAGCGGGCCTGAGACGAACTCCCAGAATGGTTCGAAATCCTGGAAGGCCGCCTTGTCCGGGTTGTAGTAATGCGCCGCAGTGTAGTGCACATCGGCAGTGAACCAGACGGTGTTGTCGATCTTGGCGGTCTTGATGAAGCGCAGTAGGTCGGCGATTTCGAATTCGCGGCCCTTGGCGCTGCCATCGTCACCGTTCGAGATCGCCTCGACCCGCTCCCCGTCGCGCACGACCAGACCGATGGGCATATCGCAGGCGATGACCTTCCAGGTCGCGGAGGAGTTCACCAACTCACGCTTGAGCCATGCGATCTGCTCGGCGCCCAGAAGCGTGGTTGCCTCATCCGCAGGGTTTTCCTGCAGACCCAGGCTGTTGCCCGCGCGATAGCTGCGCAGATCGAGGAAGAAGACGTCCAGCATCGGGCCGTAACCGATCTTGCGGTAGACCCGGCCCGGCTCGGCGGGCGTGTAGCTGATCGGGGTCATCTCGTGGAAGGCCTTGGCCGAGCGGGCCGCCAGCACATGCACGTTCTTCTCGGTGTAACGGTCGTCGCCGCTCAGATCCTTGGCGTCTGACCAGTTGTTGACAACTTCGTGGTCGTCCCACTGGAAGAAGGTCGGGCACAGGGCGTTCATTTCGCGCACGTGCTCGTCCATCATGTTGTATTTCCACTGGCCGCGGAATTCGTCGAGGGTCTCGGCCACTTTGCGCTTTTCGTCGATCAGGGTGGCGTTCTTCCAGATCAGCTGACCGTCCTTTTCGACCTCATCCTGCATCGGGCCATCGGCATAGATGGTGTCGCCCGAATGGATGAAGAAATCGGGGCGGTGCTGGGCCATGGTGGCATAGGTGCGCATGCCTTCGTCATCGATGCCCCAGCCCTGACCGGCGGTGTCGCCCGACCAGGCAAAACGCACGTCGCGGCGCGCGGTCGGCGCGGTGCGGAACTGACCGACGATGGGGTCAGATGTCGCCTGCAGATCGTTCAGATCCGCAGCCACAAAACGGTAGAAGATATCCTGATCCGACGGCAGGCCATCGACCATGCGCTTGACGGCGAAATCGTTGCTGGGGCCTGCGGTCAGCGGCGCCAGCTGGCGCGCATTGGCAAAGCTTTCGGTGGTGGAGACTTCCATCATCACCCGCGCGGGGCGGTCGGTGCGGGTCCAGATCATGCCGGACATGGTGTCCACGTCGCCGGACTGCACGCCATGGGTAAAGACGGGACGCGCCGAAGCACGCGAAATCGAGGGCGCCGCCAGCGAGGCAGCAAAAGCGGTACCGCCCGCCAGGAAAGCCCGGCGGCTGGGGCGCATAAAGCGATGAGAAGACATGAGATTCCCCTGTCTGTTGAATTGGATAGGTGGCGCCAGACAGACCGCGCCAATGTAAAATCCTTCCGTGCTCAAAATGAAACTTTGACGAACGTTTTGTGACCCCCTGCCCGCGCGGTGAAAGGACGGGCTGGCCAGGTCAGGCGGAGTCCAGCCGCGCACGCAGGGCGTTTACCCGGTCGCGCAGCTCGATCAGCTCGTTCAGATCGCCGCCCATCGCCTCGATCACGCAGGTGGAAATTTCCTGCGCTTCGGCCTGCAGCCCCTGCCCCTTGTCGGTCAGGGACACGATCAGGCTGCGCTCATCCTCGGGATTGCGGCGACGGGTCAGGTAGCCTGCGCTTTCCATCCGCTTCAGCAGCGGCGTCAGCGTATTGGTCTCCAGATCCAGCCGCTTGCCCAGATCGCTGACCTTCTGGTCGTCCTGCTCCCACAGGGCCACCAGCACCAGATACTGCGGATAGGTCAGGCCCAAGGGCGCCAGCAGGGGACGGTACAGCCGCGTCAGCGCATGGTTCGCCGAATAGAGCGAAAAGCACAGAAGATCGTCAATTTTCAGGGTCCTGTCCATGTCTTCAGATTTATGTCGCGCACGCTTTAATCGCAAGCGGTTGATTTTCAGCCCGTGCCCTCTATTTGTATCGCACACGATATAATCGTACACGATTCGAAAAGGAGGCAACATGTCCATCACCCCGATCTACACCGCAGGCGCCACTGCAACCGGCGGCCGCGACGGCAAGGCCAGCATCCACGGTAGCGAGGTTCATTTCGATCTGGATCCGCCCCGCGAAATGGGCGGCGGCGGCAAAGGCAGCAACCCGGAACAGCTTTTCGCCGCCGGATATGCGGCCTGCTATATCGGTGCGATGAAATTCGCCACGACCCAGGACACATCCCTGGCCAAGGTACCCGACGATGTCTCGGTCGATGCTGCAGTTGGCATCGGTCCGCGCGCCGAAGGCGGCTTTGGCCTGTCGGTGACCCTCAAGGTCTCCATGCCCGGTGTGGACAAAGCCGAGGCTCAGCGCATCGCTGATGCGGGCCACGCCATCTGCCCCTATTCCAACGCCACCCGCGGCAATATCGAAGTCACCACCGAGGTGGTTTGACCCGCCCGCCACCGGGCGCCCACCGCACCGCAGGTGCTGAAACAGAAAAAGCGCGGGCCAATCGGTCCGCGCTTTTGCATCTTACCAACAGATCTGACGGATCAGCTGCGCACCAGCGCCTCATAGGCCTCGGCGATCTCGCGGGTCAGCGCGCCCACTTCGAATTTATAGGGTCCGATCTCGCCCACCGGGGTGACCTCGGCAGCGGTGCCGGTCAGCCAACACTGTTCAAAGCCTTCCATTTCCTCGGGCATGATGTGGCGCTCGTGCACAGTGATGCCACGGTCCTTCAGCATGCCGATCACGGTCTGACGGGTGAGACCGTTGAGGAAGCAATCGGGCAGCGGCGTATGCACTTCGCCATCCTTCACGAAGAAGATATTGGCGCCAGTCGCCTCGGCCACGTAACCGCGGTAATCCATGAACAGCGCATCCGAGCAACCCTTGGCCTCGGCCTTGTGCTTGGAGATGGTGCAGATCATGTAAAGGCCGGCCGCCTTGGCGTGTACCGGGATGGTTTCCGGGCTCGGGCGTTTCCATTCCGCGATGTCCAGCTTGGCGCCCTGCATCTTGGCGTCGCCGTAGTAGGCGCCCCAGCCCCAGACAGCGACCGCCATCCGCACCGGGTTCTTGGCCGAAGCCACGCCCATGTCTTCGCCCGCGCCGCGCCAGACCAGCGCCCGCACATAGGCGTCGGTCAGGCCCGAGGCCTTCAGCGTCTCTTCCTTGGCCGCCTCGATCTGATCCACGGTATAGGGCATCGGCATGTCCAGCGCCTCGGCAGAGGCGATCAGACGCTCGGAATGTTCGCGGCTCTTGAAGATCTTGCCGTTATAGGCGCGCTCGCCCTCGAAAACGGAAGAGGCATAATGCATCGCATGGGTCAGGATATGCACCTTGGCATCCCGCCATTCGACCATTTCCCCGTCCATCCAGATCAATCCGTCACGGTCATCATATCCGGCCATGCGGCACCTCCACTAAATCCATCGATGTTTTCATAAGTTGCGCTCGAAATGACCGGACCGGACATATTGTTGCGCCAAAGCTGCGATTCGATACATCTTCACTCTTGGAATGTCAATAACGCTGACTTAAACTGCCTGTGAGAGCAGTGGAGGGGACAGGCATGCCGGAAGGGCGTTCAGGACAGGGTTTTGGCGGCGAAAGCCTGTTGTTTCTGACGGACGAACAGCTCCGCCAGGGGATCGAGGCGGTTTTCTTCGCCTACCGGGGCTTCACCGCGGATCCCGACCGGATCCTCGCTGAAATGGCTTATGGCCGGGCGCATCACCGGGCGATCCACTTTATCAACCGGGCGCCGGGCACCACGGTCAACAATCTGCTGACCATTCTCGGCGTCACCAAGCAATCGCTGAACCGGGTGCTGCGCACCCTGATCGAGGACGGGCTGGTCGAAAGCCGGGTCGGCACCGCAGACAAACGGGAACGGCACCTTTACCTCACCGAAAAAGGCGTGGCACTGGAAACGGCACTGTCCGATGCCCAGCGCGCCCGCATGCGCAGCGCCTATAAAGAAGCCGGCCCCGAGGCGGTACAGGGTTTCAAGAAGGTGCTGGAGGCGATGATGGATGCGGATATGCGCCGGGTCTATGCCAAGCTGCGGGAAACCGGATCATGAGCACCAATGACGCACATCTGATGATCGTCGACGACGATGAGCGCATCCGCAGCCTGTTGAAGAAATTCCTGATGCGGGCCGGGTTCCTTGTGACCGCCGCGCGCGACGGCGCCCATGCCCGGCGTCTGCTGACCGGGCTGGATTTCGATCTGATCATCATGGACGTGATGATGCCGGGCGAGGATGGTGTCAGCCTGACCCGCGCCTTGCGCGAAACCATGACCACGCCGATCCTGCTGCTGACCGCCAAGGGCGAGACCGATGACCGTATCGCCGGGCTTGAGGCCGGGGCCGACGATTACCTCTCCAAACCGTTTGAGCCCAAGGAGCTGCTGCTGCGCGTCAATGCCATCCTGCGACGGATGCCCGATACCGTGGCCGAGGACAGCATTCCCAAAGTCCTGCACCTTGGCGCCATCCGCTATGACATCGAACGGGGTGAGATGTGGCAGGGGGACGATCTGATCCGCCTCACCGGCACCGAAAGCCAGCTGATGAAGATCTTTTCCGCCCAGCCCGGAGAGCCGATCAGCCGTGCCAAACTGGTCGAGGATCTGGGCCGCGACCGGGGCCAGGCGCAAGAACGCGCCGTGGACGTGCAGATCACCCGCCTGCGCCGCAAAATCGAACCCAACCCGAAACAACCGCAATACCTGCAAACCGTGCGCGGTGCGGGCTATATGCTGGCACCGGACTGAGCCCCCCGGCCCCGCCCCAGACCGGTATCGCTGCCGCCTTTCCACGGCGCGTTTATGCCGCTCTCACACCTCGACTTTGACGTGCAGATATGATCTGAACGCCCTGCCCGTCTCCGCCCGGGCGCATGTGGAAGAACTGACAGAGGCAGCCAGATGACCGAGACCCAGACCCCCGTCGAAGAGATGAGCTTTGAACAGGCCATGCACGAGCTGGAACGCGTGGTGGATCAGCTGGAACGCGGCGATGTGGCGCTGGATGCCTCGATCGCGCTGTACGAACGCGGCGCGGCGCTGAAGAAACGCTGCGAGGACGAGCTGAAGCGCGCCGAGGAAAAGGTCGCCGCCATCACCCTGGATGCAAATGGCACCCCGACCGGCACCCAGCCGCTGGATGCGGGCTGAGGGCATGACCACGGAGATGCAGGCGGACACGCGCGCCTTTCAGGCGGCGCTGCTGGATGCCCAGACCCGGATCACCGCCCATATGGACATGCGGCTAAGCGGCACCGACAGGCTGTACGACGCCATGCGCTATGCCATGGTCGGCGGCAAGATGCTGCGCGGGTTCCTGGTGCTCGAAAGCGCCCGCCTGCATGGTGTCGATGCCACCGTCGCGCTGGATGCGGCACTGGCCATCGAATGCGTGCACGCCTATTCGCTGGTGCATGACGATCTGCCCTGCATGGACGATGACGACCTGCGCCGGGGTCAGCCGACCCTGCACCGCAAATGGGACGAGGCCACGGCGACGCTCGCCGGGGATGCCTTGCAGACATTTGCCTTTGAACTGTTAGCTGCCGATCACATCGGCCCGCAGGCGCTGGTGCTGATCCGGGCGCTGGCGCAATCGGCAGGCAAGGATGGCATGGTTTCGGGGCAGATGATGGACATCGCCGCGGAAACCGCAGGCACGCCGCTGACACTTGACGAAATCACCCGGCTGCAAGCCCGCAAGACCGGTTGCCTGATCGAATGGTCCGCCACCGCCGGTGCGGTTCTGGCCGGCGCGGATACCGGGCCTTTGCAGGCCTACGCCTCGGCGCTAGGGCTTGCTTTTCAGATCGCTGACGACATCTTGGATGTTGAAGGCGATGCAAGCAAGGTCGGCAAGGCCCTGCGCAAGGACGAGACTGCTGGCAAGGCCACCTTTGTCTCCCTGCTGGGACTGGAACCGGCAAAAGCCCGCGCAGAAGAGCTGTGCGGCACCGCCTGTTCCGCGCTTTCTCCCTATGGGGAAGAGGCTGCAATCTTGAAGGACGCCGCCCGCTTCGTTATTGCGCGCGATAGCTAACCTGCGCACCATTTGCTGCGCCACTCCCGAGGAGGAGCCATGTCTGAGAGGCCCCATACCCCGCTACTGGATCAGATCGCCCGCCCGGCGGATCTGAAAGGCCTCAGCGACCGCCAGCTGACGCAGGTCGCGGACGAGCTGCGCCAGGAGACCGTTTCCGCCGTTTCTGAAACCGGCGGCCACCTGGGCGCAGGCCTTGGCGTGGTGGAACTGACAGTGGCGCTGCACGCGGTGTTCGACACGCCGCGCGACAAGGTGATCTGGGATGTCTCCCACCAGTGCTATCCGCACAAGATCCTGACCGGGCGCCGCGACCGCATCCGCACCCTGCGCAAGAAAGACGGGCTGTCCGGTTTCACCAAACGCGTCGAATCTCCCTACGACCCCTTTGGTGCCGCCCATAGCTCCACCTCGATCAGCGCGGCGCTGGGGTTCGCCGTCGCCCGCGATCTGGGGGGCAACGTGCCCGAAGGGCTGGGTGATGCCATCGCGGTGATCGGCGACGGCGCCATGTCCGCCGGCATGGCCTTCGAGGCGATGAACAACGCGGGCCATCTGGGCAAGCGGCTGATCGTGATCCTCAACGACAACGAAATGTCGATCGCGCCGCCAGTGGGCGCGCTGTCGTCCTACCTGTCGCGCCTTTACGCCGAAGAACCCTTTCAGGAGCTGAAGGCCGTGGCCAAGGGCGCTGCCTCCTTGCTGCCCGAACCCTTCCGCGAAGGTGCCAAACGCGCCAAGGACATGCTGAAGGGCATGGCCGTCGGCGGCACCCTGTTTGAATCCTTAGGCTTTTCCTACCTCGGACCCATCGATGGGCACGACATGGACCAGCTTTTGCCGGTGCTGCGCACGGTCAAGGCGCGCGCCTCGGGACCGATCCTGATCCATGTGCTGACGAAAAAGGGCAAGGGATACGCCCCCGCCGAGCGCGCCGATGACAAAGGCCACGCCACGGCGACCTTTGACGTGATCACCGGCAAGCAGAACAAGCCGCCGTCGAACGCGCCGTCCTATACCTCGGTCTTTGGCGACGAGTTGGTGAAACTGGCTGCGAAGGACGACAAGATCTGCGCCGTCACCGCTGCCATGCCCGATGGTACTGGTCTTGGCCTGATGGCCGAACGCTACCCCTCGCGCACCTTTGACGTCGGCATTGCCGAACAGCATGGCGTGACCTTTGCCGCCGCGCTGGCCGCCGGGGGCATGAAGCCCTTCTGCGCGATGTATTCCACCTTCCTGCAACGTGGCTATGATCAGGTGGTGCACGATGTGGCAATCCAGCGCTTGCCGGTGCGTTTCGCCATCGACCGCGCTGGTCTGGTGGGCGCAGATGGCGCCACCCACGCGGGCAGCTTCGACATCGCCTATATGGCCAACCTGCCCGGCATGGTGGTGATGGCCGCCGCCGACGAGGCCGAACTGAAACACATGGTCGCCACCGCCGCGGCCCACGATGACGGCCCCATCGCCTTCCGGTATCCGCGCGGAGAGGGTGAAGGCGTCGATATGCCCGAAGAGGCCGAAGTTCTGGAGATCGGTAAGGGCCGGATGATCCAGACCGGCGCCCGCGTTGCGATCCTGTCTTTCGGCACCCGGTTGGGTGAGGTGAAAAAGGCCGCCGAGTCCCTGTCTGCCAAGGGGATCACGCCCACTATCGCGGATGCGCGGTTCGCCAAACCCTTGGACCGCGAGATGATCCTGCAGCTGGCCGAAGGTCACGAGGCGCTGATCACCATCGAGGAAGGCGCAGTGGGCGGTTTCGGCAGCCACGTTGCGCAGCTCCTCGCCGAGGAAGGCGTTTTCGATACCGGCCTGAAGTTCCGCTCGATGGTGTTGCCCGATACTTTCATAGATCAGGCCAGCCCCGCAGATATGTATAATACCGCCGCCATGAACGCCCCGCAGATAGAAGCCAAGGTGCTGGAGGTTCTGGGTATCGCGACGATTGGGGAAAAGCGGGCCTGATAGCAGGCCGGGCCGCAAGCGCCCAGGCCGATTGGTCGTACTACAAGGCTGGCGGATCCGCCGGGGGCGTGTAACTTTCCAGATCCTCAGCCATTTTCACCGCGCGTAGACCCACGCGGTAATCGGGATAGGCCAGCCTCACGCCCAGCTCTTCCTTGATCCGGATATTCCGCACGCGCTTGTTCTCTCCGTAGAAACTGCGCGCCATCGGGGTCATTCCGGCCTCGTCAAAGGGCACCTCGACAGGCACCGGCAGGCCCAGCAGCTCGGCGCCGTAGCCCAGCACATCCTGCGGCGGGGCGGGTTCATCATCGCAGACATTGTAGATCGCACCCGGATTGGGTCGGTCGATCGAGGCCTCCAGTATCGTAGCGATATCCTCCACATGGATGCGGGAAAACACCTGTCCAGGCTTCACGATGCGCCGCGCCTTGCCCGCCATCAGCTTGGCAAAGGGACCGCGGCCGGGACCGTAGATGCCCGCGAGACGAAAGATGTGCAGCGGTAGATCCGGGATCGCCTGCCATGCCGCCTCGGCCTGCGCGCGCCAGTTGCCGCGGCGGCTGGAAGGGGCAACGGGCGTGTCCTCATCCACCCAGGCGCCGCCCTGATCGCCATAGACGGCGGTGGTGGAGAGATAACCGACCCAGTCGAACTGTCCGGACGCCGCGCGTGCCGCCAGTTCCTCCCGCAGCGCCTCCATCACCGGATCGCCACCCGCATTCGGACCAACCGAGGAGAGCACATGGGTGACGCCCTCCAGCGGGACGTTCGCGCCGGGCCATTGCAGCAGCTCTACGTCCTCATCCGGCTGGGCCTCACCCAGATCCCGCGTGGTGCCAATCACCCGCCAGCCCCGCGCCAGCATCCGCCGCGCCAGTGCCCGGGCCGAGTAGCCATATCCGATACAGAGAAGTGTTTTTGTCATGCCCCAATAGATGCGTCGCAGAGAGCCGCCCGGCAAGGGCGGAAATATCCGCCATGACGCAAACGGGATGGACCGGGGCGAAAACGGCGCTAAACCGGAGGCAGCGAACGGAAAAGGATCAGGCGATGGCGCTGCTACTCGGTGTGGATACGGGCGGGACCTATACGGATGCGGTGCTGATCCGCGACGAGGAAGAGGTGATCGCATCGGCCAAATCTCTGACCACCCGCCACGATCTAGCCATTGGCGTCGGTGGTGCGGTACGGGCGGTGCTGGCGCAATCCGGCGTTGCGGCGCAGGATGTCTCGATGGCAGCACTGTCGACGACGCTCGCCACCAATGCGCTGGTCGAAGAGCAAGGTGGGCGGGTGGCGCTGGTCTATATCGGCTTTGCCCCCGAAGATCTTGAACGTCACGGGTTGCGCGATGCGCTGAAAGGCGATCCGGCGCTGGTGCTGGCGGGCGGTCATACTCATGCGGGCAGCGAGGCTGCGCCGTTTGATAAAGACGCGTTAATGGCCTTTTTAGAGACTGAATCGGCGGGGGTGAGCGGCTATGCCGTTGCTGGTGTCTTTGCCACCCGCAACCCCGCGCATGAGCTGGAGGCTGCTCGGATCATCACCGAGTTGACCGGAGCGCCAGTCACCTGTTCGCACCAGCTGTCGGCGAAACTCAACGGGCCGAAACGGGCGCTGACGGCGGTGCTGAACGCGCGGCTGATCGGGATGATCGACCGGCTGATCGGGCGGGCGCAACACACATTGGCGGACCTCGGGATCACGGCGCCGATGATGGTCGTGCGCGGCGATGGCGCCCTGATGTCGGCAGAACAGGCGCGGGAACGCCCCATCGAGACGATCCTCAGCGGCCCGGCAGCCTCGATCGTTGGCGCCCGCTGGATGACCGGGGCCGATACAGCGCTGGTCAGCGATATCGGCGGCACCACCACCGATGTGGCGTTGATCCGGGACGGAAAACCAGCCATCGACCCTGCCGGGGCGCGGGTCGGAGATTACCGAACCATGGTAGAGGCCGTCGCCATGCGCACCACCGGTCTGGGCGGCGACAGCCAGGTCCATATCCAAAGCGAAGGGTTGAACGGCGGGGTGACCCTGGGTCCGCGCCGGGTGGTCCCAGTCTCTCTGATCGCCCATCAGGCGCCGGAGGTGGTGCATGCGGCGCTGGACCGGCAGGTCAACGCAACGGTTGTCGGGGAACACGACGGCAGATTTGTCCGGGCGATCCCGGGTCAGCCGACCAGCGGCCTTGGCGAGCGGGAGGCGGCCCTGCTGAACAAGATTGGCACCGACGTGCATCCCCTTGGCGCCGTGCTGCGCACCCGGATGGAGCAAGGCGCCCTGAACCGGTTGGTGGATCGCGGGTTGGTGCAGTTGGCCGGCGCCACCCCGTCGGATGCCTCCCATGTGCTGGGCCGTCTGAACGATTGGGACAGCGCGGCCGCCGAAAAGGCGCTGTCCATCTTTGCCCGCCGCCGCATCGGCAGCGGCGATCCGCTGGCCCCGGATGCCGAAACCCTGGCCCGAATGATCATCGACCAGCTGACAGAACAGACATCATTGGCCCTGTTAGAGACTGCTTTTGCCGAAGAAGGCGACACATTCGGACTGCCAGCGGATCAGCTGGCCCGCCATGTCCTGCTGCGCAGGGGGCTGGAAAATCACCGGGGCATGCTGTCGCTCAGCGCGGCGCTGAACGTGGATGTGGTGGGGCTTGGGGCCTCGGCCCCCAGTTACTACCCGGCGGTGGGGGAGCGCCTGCATTGCAGGATGATCCTGCCCGAACATGCGGGGGTCGCCAATGCCATCGGCGCCGTCGTCGGCCGCGTCACCCTGCGTCGCAGCGGCACCGTGACCTCCCCTGCCGAGGGGAAATTCCGGGTACATCTGGAGGATGGGCCGCAGGATTTTAGCGCATCGGAGGACGCCTTGGCCTTGCTTGAAACCCATCTGAGCCAAGAGGCAGAGAAAGAGGCCCGCGCCGCAGGGGCCGAGGATATCCATGTGCATGTGGAGCGGGATATCCGCACCGCCCAGGTCGAGGCGCGCGAGGTCTTCGTCGAAGCCTTCATCACCGCCGAGGCCAGCGGCCGCCCGCGCGTGGCATTGGGCTGATACCCAGAAATAAAGAACCCGCCCCTGCGGCAGCAAAGACGGGTTCAAAGACTGTTATTCAGGCTGTATCAGGCTCTATTCCGCGGCATCGGCCCGTTTCGGCAGCACCCAGTCGGGGCGCGGGAAATGGCAGGTATAGCCATTCGGCAGACGCTCCAGATAGTCCTGATGCTCGGGTTCTGCCTCCCAGAAATCACCGACGGGCTCCAGTTCGGTCACCACCTTGCCGGGCCAGATGCCCGAGGCATTCACATCGGCAATGGTATCTTCGGCCACGGCCTTTTGCGCCTCGTCCACATAGTAGATGGCTGAGCGGTAGCTCATCCCGATGTCATTGCCTTGCCGGTTGACCGTGGTCGGGTCGTGGATCTGAAAGAAGAATTCCAGCAGCTCCCGGTAAGAGGTCTTTTCCGGATCAAACAAGATCTCGATCCCTTCGGCGTGGGTTCCGTGATCGCGGTAGGTGGCGTTGGGGACATCGCCGCCGGTATAGCCGACGCGGGTCTTGATCACCCCGGGGCGTTTGCGGATCAGGTCCTGCATGCCCCAGAAACAACCGCCGGCCAGGACGGCACGTTCAGGATTGCTCATCTGTTATCCTCCACTTGGTCGATATAGTCGCCAAAGCCTTCGGCCTCCATCTCGTCGAGAGGAACGAAGCGCAGTGACGCCGAGTTGATACAATAGCGCAGGCCACCCCGGTCCAGCGGGCCATCCGGGAACACGTGGCCCAGATGGCTGTCGCCATGTGCCGAGCGGACCTCGGTGCGGATCATGCCCAGCGAGCGGTCTTCCAGTTCGGCCACATGCGCCGGTTCGATGGGCTTGGTGAAACTGGGCCAGCCGCAGCCGGATTCATATTTGTCGGACGATGCGAACAGCGGCTCCCCCGAGACGATATCCACATAGATACCGGGCGCCTTGTTATGCAGCAGCTTGCCCGTGCCGGGGCGCTCGGTGCCGGATTTCTGCGTGACGTAGTATTCTTCGTCTGACAGGGCGGCAATGGCATCTGGATCTTTGGTGTATCGCGTCATGTCGGGTCTCCGGCAAATCGTGGTGAGTCAGTACATGGGCTGATGCAGCGGAAATGCAAAGCGATTATTGCCCATCTCGCGCTCTTGTGCGGCAGTTACGTCTCCGGAATGATCCAAACCGGCGACCAATCCGTAGCCCTGATAACAACGGTGGAGAGTAAAATGGTTCGAATGTGGGTATTGGCGGCGCTGTTAATGGTGGGACAAATGGTGCAGGCGGCACCTGTCGGGGGCGTCTTTGCCTCCATCGATGGCGGTAAAATCGACATATCATCCTTCCGGGGGCAGCCGGTTCTGGTGGTGAACACCGCCTCGCGCTGCGGCTTCACCAAGCAATACGACGGGCTGCAAACGCTCTATGACCGATACAAGGACCGCGGCCTTGTGGTGCTGGCCGTGCCTTCGAATGATTTCAAACAGGAATTGTCCAGCGCCGAAGAGGTCAAGGAATTCTGCGCCCTGAACTATGATCTGACCCTGCCGATGACCGATATCACCCCGGTGCGGGGCGATGGGGCGCATCCGTTCTTCCGGGCGGTGCGGGCGGAAACCGGATTTGAGCCGGGCTGGAACTTCAACAAGATCCTGATCGCCGCCGATGGCACGGTTGCGGGCACCTGGGGTTCCATCACGCGGCCTCTGTCGGGGCAGATCACCGGCGCCGTCGAAGCCAACCTGCCGCGATAACAGAAATCTATTCCGCGGGTTTCGCTGCGACTTTGGCCGCTCTGCCCGGCTGACGGGACAATTGCACCGCCAGAATACCGCCGGTGACAATCAGCACCCCGACAATATCCAGCGGCCCCAGTTTTTCACCCAAAAGAAGGCTGGCGATCGCCACCCCGAAGACCGGGTTCAGAAAGTGGAAGGTGGCCGCCCGCACCGCGCCAATGCGGTTCAGCAGCAGCACCCAGATAAAGGTCGCGGCAAGCCCCGGCACCAGCGTGGTATAGGCAAAGGCCAGTGCCAGCGGCAGGGTCGGATTGACAAAGATATCCTCGAACAGCGGCGCCGCGATAAACAGGCAGGCCGATCCGATCAGCATCTGCAACCCGACCACCATCATGAAATTGCCGCCCGATGTGGCCCCGCGCAGGGCCAGAGTTGCCAGGGTCAGGGCCAGAACGCCGACACCGCAAAGCGCCATGCCGAACAGATCGACCCCGGCGCTAATACGGGTGCCCATGATCAGGGCAACGCCGACAACACCGGCCAGAAGGCCGACAATGCCCAGGGGTTTCAGACGTTCCCGGAACACCAACCAGGAGGCCAGTGCTACCAGCAGCGGCATGGTCGAGGCGATGATCGCCGCCAGCGACGCTTCGATCGTCTGCATGGCGACAAAGTTCAGCCCCAGATACAGCGCATTCTGACAAATCCCGAAAATGATGGTCGCGCGCCACTGTCCGCGTGTCAGCCGCCAGGTCTGTCCCATTGCCAGCGCAATGGAAATTCCGATCAGGCCCGAGATCAGGAACCGCACCGCCAGGGAAAACAGGGGCGAAGCATCCACGACGATGATCCGCGCAGAGGTGAAAGCCGAGGACCACATCAGGGCAAAGGTCAGCCCCATGGCGATTGCACGAATGTCCAAAGCTGATCCTCCCCTGAATTGCCCGGACAGTCCCGCAAATGGCGCCGGGGCGCAAGGCCCGCTCACATCACAGTGAGACATCCCGGCTGGTCTTGGGCCCAAAAAGAAAGGGCCGCCCGAGGGCGACCCAAATTCCTGTCAGATCCAAAGGATCCGGTCCGAGACTTATGCGTCTTCGTTGACGCTGTCTTTCAGAGCCTTGGCGATGGTCATTTTGACAACCTTGTCGGCTTCTTTCATGAACTTTTCGCCAGTGGCAGGGTTGCGCACTTCGCGCTCGGGGCGCTCGCGGCAATAGATCTTTCCGACACCGGGCAGGGTCACGGCGCCGCCGTTGGAAACTTCACGCGTGATCAGCGCGCAGACGGCGTCCAGAGCGGCACCAGCTGCTTTCTTATCGCTGCCCATTTCCTCAGCCAGCGCTGCGACAAGCTGGGTTTTGGTCATCGGTTTGGACATTCTTAGCTCTCCTTAAAACTGCCCGAACTGTGGGGCCTCATTGCGTGACATTATCGTTATGTTGTGCGGTAACACAACGCGTAGCGATAGCAAAGATCGTGAAAACAAGCGAATTTCCGCAGAAATTTGGGGAAAACTAGCCTCAGAGGAAGGCCGTTTCATCAAAAGAGCGCAGTTTTCGGCTGTGAAGCCGCTCCAATGGCATGCCGCGCAGCTGCTCCATTGCCCGAATTCCGATCTGCAAATGGCGCGCAACCTGGGTCTGATAGAAGTCCGACGCCATGCCGGGCAGCTTCAGCTCGCCATGCAGCGGCTTATCCGAGACACAGAGCAATGTGCCATAGGGAACCCGGAAGCGATAGCCATTTGCGGCGATCGTCGCGCTTTCCATATCCAGCGCGATGGCGCGCGACTGGCTGAGCCGCTGCACCGGGCCGGACTGGTCGCGCAGTTCCCAGTTGCGATTGTCGATGGTGGCGACGGTGCCGGTGCGCATGATCCGCTTCAGATCGTAGCCTTCGAACTCGGTCACCTCGGCCACGGCCTGTTCCAGTGCGATCTGGATTTCCGCCAGCGCCGGGATCGGGGTCCAGACAGGCAGGTCATCATCCAGCACGTGATCCTCACGCAGGTACGCATGGGCCAGAACGAAATCGCCCAGCGCCTGCGTGTTCCTGAGCCCCGCACAATGGCCCACCATCAGCCAGGCATGCGGCCGCAGCACCGCGATATGATCGGTGGCGGTTTTGGCATTGGACGGGCCAACGCCGATATTGACCAGCGTGATGCCGCTGCCATCCGCCCGTTTCAGATGGTAGGTCGGCATCTGCGGCAGTTTGGCGATGGCTGGAATGTCGGCATCTGCATCGGTGATCTCATGATCGCCGGTGCTGACAAAACTGCTGTAGCCCGAGGCCGGATCGGCCAGCTGCGCGCGCGCGTAGGCTTCGAACTCGGCCACGTAGAACTGGTAGTTGGTGAACAACACGTGGTTCTGGAAATGGGACGGATCAGTTGCCGTGTAGTGGGCCAGCCGCGCCAGCGAATAATCGACACGCTGCGCAGTGAACAGCGACAGGGGGCCGCTGCCATTGGCGGGCTGATGAGTGCCGTTGACGATGTCATCATTCGTCGTGGACAGATCCGGCACGTCAAACACATCGCGCAGGGTAAACCCGGCGGCGCCGTCCTGTGGCACCGTCAGATCCTGCCGCGAGGCCACGGCGAAATGCACCGGGATCGGCGTTTCCGAAGCACCGATAACCACCGGCTGTCCGTGGTTCTTGATCAACAGGCCGATCTGCTGGATCAGGTAGTTGCGGAACAGGTCCGGGCGCGTCACCGTGGTGGCATAGGTTCCCGGCATCGACACATGGCCAAAGCTGAGCCGCGAATCCACCTGCGCAAACGAAGAGGTGGTAAAGCGGATTTCAGGATAGAAGGCGCGGATACGCTGATCCTGCGGCGCATTTCCAGACATCACCGCCATGAAAGCGTTGCAGAGAAACTCCGTGGACTGCCGGTAAAGCAGCTCCAGCCGCTCCACAGCCTCGGCGGCGTCGGTGAATGTCTCGGGGGCTGGGTGTTCAGGCAAGCGGATGGTGGTCATGAAATCGGCTCTAACACGGGGATTTTCTTGAATGTGCGCACATCCACCAGCCCCAGATCTGAAATCCGCAGCTCTGGAATTACCACCAGCGCCAATAGCGAATGCTGCATGTAGGCGTTGTTCAGTTTGCAGCCACAGGCCTCCATCGCCTCGACCATCTTCTGCGCCTTGTCGGCAACCTCGGTCGCGGGGCTGCTGGACATCAGGCCAGCGATGGGCAATTCGACCAGCGCCAGCTCCTCTCCGTCGCGGAACAGGGTGATACCGCCGCCAACCTCGGCCAGGCGATTGGCGGCCAGCGCCATCTGCTCCCGGTCGGTGCCAACCACTATCATGTGGTGGCTGTCATGCGCCACGGTCGAAGCCATCGCCATGGACCCCTGATAGCCAAAGCCCGAGACGAAGGCATTGGTGACGCCGCCCGTGGCCTGATGGCGTTCGACCAAAGCGATCTGGCAAACCTCGCCGCTGCCTTCGACCAATCCATCGACCACCGGCAGTTCGGCCTTCAGCGCCTTGGTCGGGGCCTGGTTTTCCACCACGCCGATCACATTGGCGGTGACCGAATTTGCGCCCTCCGGTGCCTTCAGTTCAAAATCACCCGCCGTCAGCGCGTGGCCCAGATGCACCGTGCCGGTGGCGCTGTCCGGCCAGTCATAATGCGGGCATTCTACCGTAATAGAGCCGTTTTCGGCCACGATCTGCCCGCGCGCGATCACCAGTTCGATGGGCAATTCGCGCAAGTCCGAGGTCAGGATCACATCGGCGCGCCGCCCAGGGGTAATCGAGCCAAGCTCGCGCTCCAGCCCAAAGTGCGTCGCCGTGTTGATGGTGGCCATCTGCAGCGCGATTACCGGATCGCAGCCGCAGGCGATGGCGTGGCGCACCACCCGGTTCATATGGCCATCGTGCACCAGCGTGCCGGAATGGCAGTCATCGGTGCAGAGAATGAAGTTGCGCGGATCCAGACCCTTCTCTGTCACAGCGGTGATCTGGCTTTCGACGTCATACCAGGCAGACCCCAGCCGCATCATTGACCGCATACCCTGACGGACCCGGGCGATAGCGTCCGCTTCGCAGGTGCCTTCATGATCGTCTGCAGGGCCACCTGCCACATAGGCCGCGAAATCCGGTCCCAGATCGGGAGAGGCATAATGCCCGCCTACTGTTTTACCTGCCCGCTGGGTGGCGGCGATCTCGGCCAGCATCTTGGGGTCGGCATTGGCAACGCCGGGGAAATTCATCATCTCGCCCAAACCGATGATACCCGGCCATGTCATCGCCTCGGCCACGTCCTCGGGGGAGATTTCATAGCCCGTCGTCTCAAGCCCCGGCGCCGAGGGGGCGCAGCTGGGCATCTGGGTGAAGATATTGACCGGCTGCATCAGCGCCTCGTCATGCATCATACGCACGCCATCAAGGCCCAGAACATTGGCGATCTCATGCGGGTCGGTGAACATCGAGGTGGTGCCATGCGGGATCACCGCGCGGGCAAATTCCGCCGGAGTCAGCATGCCGGATTCGATATGCATATGGGCATCGCACAGGCCGGGAACCACAAAGCGACCGTTGGCCTCGATCACCTCTGTCTCCGGTCCGGTGCAATAAGAGGCGTCCGGCCCGACATAGGCAATGCGCCCCGCGACGATGGCGATGTCGTGCCCGTCCAGCACTTCACGTGTGTGGACATTCACCCATCTGCCCTGACGGATCACCGTATCTGCGGGCGCGCGGCCTGCGGCGACTTCGATCAGTTTCGGGGCGGAATCGGGCCAGCTGGGAAATGCGGTCTGTGTCATGCGCCAATTGTTCTGATTGCGCTCACAAGTGCAAGGGCCGAAGGCATCCTGTCATCAAAGGATCACCTTCTGCACAAAGCGAAAAATCCCCCTTGCCACTTCCCTGTCGGCGGAGGAGGCTGGGGCAGGATGATCAATGAGCCCTGAAACAGGCTCTAATTTGGATATATGAAGAGGTTCCCATGACCGTCACGGATCTGCGCCCCGATGTCGACCGGCAGAATATAGAACACTGGCAGGAGCGGGTGGACCTTGCAGCGACCTTCCGCTGGACCGAGCGGCTCAATATGCACGAAGGGGTGGCGAACCATTTCAGCCTCGCGGTGAACCCCGAAGGCACGCGGTTCCTGATGAACGCCAACCAGATGCATTTCACCCGCATCACCGCCTCGAACCTGTTGCTGCTGGATGCGGATGATCCGGCCACGATGAACCGGCCCGATGCACCCGATCCCACCGCCTGGGGGCTGCATGGCTCGATCCACCGCCTGTGCCCGCACGCGCGCTGCGTGATGCATGTGCATTCGATCTTTGCCACGGTTCTGGCCTCTCTCGCCGACAGCAACCTGCCCGCGATCGACCAGAACACCGCGACCTTCTACGACCGTTACGTGATCGACGATGGCTATGGCGGTCTTGCCTTCGAGGATGAAGGCGCCCGCTGCGCCGCCATGCTCACCGATCCCAAGAAGAAGGTGATGATCATGGGCAACCATGGGGTTCTGGTGATCGGCGACACGCCCGGCGATACCTTCAACCGGCTCTACTATTTCGAACGCGCGGCCGAGACCTATATCCGCGCCCTGCAGACCGGCCAGCCGCTGCGCTATCTGTCGGACGAAGTCGCCGAAAAGACCGCCGCCGAGCTGGACGCCTATCCCGGGCAGGCCGAAGCACACCTGCGCGAGATCAAGGCAGTACTGGACAGCGAGGGGTCAACTTACGCAAGCTGAGGCGGGGCCTGTCCCCGCATGAGTTGTTGATGAGGGCTGCCCGATGCATGCGATTGCCGATACCACCCGTCTGACGGCAGAAGGCGTGATCACCGCCGATCAGGCCCGCATCATCGAATCCCGCGCCCGCGAAGCGATGATAACCCTCGGGGTCAACGTGATCCTGTGCCTCGGGATCCTCGCGGCGACGGGCGGCTTCATCTTCTGGCTGGCCGATCCGCTGCCCGTGGCGATTGCGGGTCTGCTGATGACCCTCACCGGGCTGGCGATCCTGGCCCGGGGGGGCGAGATGTTCCACATGTTCGGCAATGCTGCCACGCTGATCGGCGCAGGCATGCTGATCGGTGGCGCCACGCTGGAACTGATGGACAATTACGAAGAGATCGCGGGCTGGGTCCTGTGGCCGGTGGGTGGTTTGCTGCTGGCAGCTCTTTCCCTGCGGTACTGGCGCGGCGGGCTGTCGTCGCATTTCGTACTGGGGGCGCTGATCCTGATGGCGCTGGCCGTCCATATCATCGGGATCGAAGCGCTGAGCAGACAACACGATATCGGTTCTCCGCTGCGCAACTTTGAAATGCTGTATTATGCGGCGCTGCTGGCGGGGATCGGCGCGCTGATCGACGTGCGGCTGGTCACCGCTTTTGCGCTGGCGCCTTTTGCCCAGGCACTGGAAACGGGCAGCGCCTATTTCCACGCCGCCTACGTGTTCTATTCCCCGGAACCCACCCTATCGATTCTGCAGATGTCTGCGCTGATCGCCCTGTGCCTGTGGCTCGCCCGCAGCCAGCCGGAACGCATTGCGCGGCATCTGCGCATTCTTGTCATGCTGGCCTTTGTGGTGGCCAACCTCTGTGCGCTGGTCGGTTCGCTCTGGGGGGATTTCGTGGGCGAAACCATCTGGGGGCCGGGACGCTATTACGGCAGCGTCCATCAGGACTGGGACAGCTTCAATGCCGCGCGCACAGCGTTCCGGGACACCGCGCTGGAGCTGTCGGCCAATCTCTATTCCATCCTCTGGGCACTGGCGCTGGCAGGCATGGTGGTCTGGGCGGCGATGCGCAATGAACGCGGTCTGTTCAATGCGTCGCTGACCTTTGGCGGTATCCACGCCTATACCCAACTGTTCGAGAGCTTTGCCGATGAACCACTGGCCTATGTGATCGGCGGGCTGGCAGCGGTTCCGCTGGCCTGGGGGATCTGGCGGCTGAACCTGTGGATCACTGCCCGGCAGGCTGCCCCCTAACCCCTACCCCCGACGCATCTGGCGCGGGGTGCTACCGAATTCCTGCCGGAAGGCGCGGGTCATGGCGCTGGGATCCTCATAGCCGCAGCGCAGGGCGATCTCCGCCACGCTGAGCGTGGTTTCCAGCACCAGCTTGCGCGCCTGTATCAACCGAAGCCTGCGATAGACCGCTTGCGGCGGCGCGCCCAGTTCCGCCTTCATCCGCGCCTCCAGATCCTTTTGACTGCGGCCCACCCGGCGGGCGACCTCTCCGATGGGCAACGGCATCTCCAGATTGGCCTGCATCAAGTCGATGGCCCGCACCAACGACCGGCTGCGGGCCAGCGGGATGACCTGACCACCGGTGGCCTCCGGGCTCATGAACAGCGCCGCAAGCTCCAGCCGCAGCGCTTGGCCGTGGCGTTCCGCGATCAGATCCAGCATCAGCTCGAAGGCAGCCAGCGCGCCGGAACAGGTGACCCGATCCCCATCCCGCACATAACGCAGCCGCTGCGCATCGACCGAGGGGAAGGCCTCGGTGAAACCCTGCAACTCTTCCCAGTGGATGGTGGCCCGGTGCTCGTCCAATAGCCCCGCAGAGGCCAGCAGCCAGGCCCCGGCATCAAACCCCGCCATCACCGCGTAGCGCCGCGCCGCTGCCCGCAGCCCGCGCAGCGCCTTATCCGTGGCCAATGGCCGGTAATGATAGCTGGGCATGGCGATCAGCATGTCGCCGCCGTATTCAGCGAGCCGCCCGTGCGCGTTGACCTCCATCCCCGCCGAAGACACCGCCGTGCCGCCCTCCAGCGTCAGAAAGCGCCAGTCGTAGATCTGCCGCCCGGCCAGCGTATTGGCCGCGCGCATGGGCTCGACTGTATTGGCCAAACAGTGACCCGAGAAATCATCAAACAGCAGCACATCCACCTGCTGCGGTGCGGCGCGATCTTTCACCCAACTTTGCATGATTTTCTCCATTTACGCATGAAATCTACCTATATCCAGCTTAGGGTCGCGGACAAGCGAACAAGAAGGATTCCGCAGATGCAGTTTGGGATGACCGAAGAACAGTCGATGATCGTCGACACCACCCGCGCCTTTGTCGAAAAAGAGCTGTACCCGCATGAGCTTGAGGTGGAGCGCAGCAGTCATCTGCCGATGGAACTGATCAAGGAGCTGCAGGCCAAGGCGATGGAAGCGGGTCTTTATGCCGCCAACATGCCCGAAGAGGTGGGTGGCGCCGGGCTCGATACGCTCAGCTGGCTGATGTATGAAAAGGAACTGGGCCGCGCCAATTACGCGCTGCACTGGACCTGCGTTGCACGCCCGTCGAACATCCTGCTGGCCGGCACCGACGAGCAGAAGGAAAAATACCTCTATCCCTGCATGAAGGGTGAAAAATGGGATTGCCTGGCGATGACAGAGCCGGGCGCCGGATCGGACCTGCGCGGCATGACCGCCACGGCGCGGGCAGATGGGGATGATTACATCCTCAACGGCACCAAGCATTTCATCAGCCACGCCGATATTGCCGATTTCGCCATCGTCTTCATGGCCACCGGCGAAGAGGATACCCCGCGCGGTCCGAAGAAGAAGATCACAGCGTTTTTCGTCGACAAGGGCACGCCAGGCTTCAGCGTGCGCGACGGCTACCGCAATGTCAGCCACCGCGGCTATACCAACGCGGTGCTGGAATTCGACGATTGCCGCCTGCCGAAATCCGCCATTCTGGGCGAGGTCGACAAGGGGTTTGAGGTCGCCAACACCTGGCTGGGTGCAACCCGTCTGCAAGTCGCGGCCACCTGCCTGGGCCGCGCCGAGCGCGCCCTGCAGCACGCGGTAGAATACTCCGCCGAGCGTAAGCAATTCGGCCAGCAGATCGGCAAATTCCAGGGCGTGTCCTTCAAACTGGCGGATATGGCAACCGAGCTGAAGGCAGCAAACCTTCTGACCTGGGAAGCAGGCTGGAAATTCGATCAGGGCAGCGTCACCGAAAGCGACATGTCCATGGCGAAACTGAAGGCGACTGAAATGCTGGCCATGGTCGCGGATGAGGCGATCCAGATTCACGGCGGCATGGGCCTGATGGACGAGCTGCCGCTTGAGCGTATCTGGCGCGATGCCCGGGTTGAACGGATCTGGGAAGGCACCAGCGAAATCCAGCGCCACATCATCAGCCGGGAGTTGCTGCGTCCTCTGGGCGGGTAACCCCCGGTGGTGAAGACCATATTTCCCTGCCACCGGCCGTTTTTCACTCATTGGATGAGCACCGGATTTGGGTCAGATTTCGCGACCTGTTTACGGTACGCCTCTGTCGCAGACCTGATACCGTCGGGTTCCTGTGCAACCAAAGTGCAGAGATCTCCCGGGAAAAAAGGCAGTTCAAAAACGACAACCCCCCGGACCCAAAAGGAACCGGGGGGCGTTCTGAAATCGCGGTCTAAAGCATCCCTACTCAATCCGCACAACCATAAAGGGATCATTTCGTTAATGAAACGTTATCAGCGCGGCTATAATTCCGCCCTTGGCCCAAAATTTTTCAGTTTGCATGGAGTTTCAGCATGACTCCGCGCCTGTCACGACTGTTGCGGCCCGAAACAATCGCCGTCATTGGCGGCGGCGACTGGTGTCGGCTGGTGGTTGAGCAATGCCGGTCGATGGGATTCGCTGGCCAGATCTGGCCGGTTCACCCCAAGGCCGAAGAGATCGCAGGTCTGCCCGCCTATGCATCGGTGGCGGATCTGCCCGCTGCACCGGATGCCAGTTTCATCGGGGTGAACCGCTTTGCCACTGTGGATATCGTCGCCGACCTTTCCGCCCGGAATGCCGGCGGCGCGGTCTGTTTCGCCTCCGGTTTCCTCGAGGCCCAAGCCGAGGATGCCGAAGGCGCTGACCTGCAGGCCCGGCTGCTGGAGGCCGCGGCCGAGATGCCGATTCTCGGACCGAACTGCTATGGGTTCATCAACTATCTGGACGGCGCGCTTTTGTGGCCGGACCAGCATGGCGGGCAACCCACCGACAGCGGTGTGGCCATCGTCACCCAAAGTTCGAACATCGCCATCAACCTCACCATGCAGCAACGTGGTCTGCCCCTTGCCTATGTGGTGACAGCGGGCAATCAGGCCCAGTCCGGCATCGCCGACATTGGCGCCGCCCTGCTGGAAGACGACCGGGTGACGGCCCTTGGTCTGCATATCGAAGGCTTTGGCGATCTGCGGGCCTTCGAGGCCCTCGCCCAGCGTGCCCGGGAACTGGGCAAACCCATTGTTGCCCTCAAGGTTGGAAAATCAGCCGAGGCCCAGGCAGCGACCGTCTCCCATACCGCATCGGTCGCCGGGGGGGATGCAGGGGCTACGGCGCTGCTCGCCCGCCTTGGCATTGCACGGCTCGATGATCTCTCTTCTTTCCTTGAGACGCTGAAACTGCTGCACGTCACCGGGCCTCTCGCCTCAAACCGGATCGCCTCGATCAGCTGTTCTGGCGGCGAGGCCAGTCTGGCGGCGGATACAGCCCATGACCTTGATGTGATCTTTCCGCCGCTAAACGAGCGCCAGACGACCAACCTGCGCGCGGCGCTGGGGCCGATGGTGGCCCTGGCCAACCCCCTGGATTACCACACCTATATCTGGCGCGACGTCGATGCGATGACCCGCGCCTTTTCCGCGATGATGGACCCATCGCTGGCGATGACCCTGCTGATCGTCGATTTCCCGCGCCCCGATCGCTGCTCGGCCGCGGACTGGGACTGCGCGATTGAGGCCGCGATTGGCGCCCGCCAGCAGACCGGCGCCAATGTGGGAATGGTAGCCTCCCTGCCCGAACTGCTGCCCGAAGAAGTCGCGGCGCAGCTGATGGCGGCAGGCGTGGTGCCCTTCTGCGGATTGCGTGAAGCGATCATCGCCTGCGAAGCTGCCGCAGGATCCCCCCTGCCCGCCGCCGAGCCGCTGTTGCTGCCCACGCCAACGGTAGATCCCGATCTGATCCCCGAGGCCGAAGCCAAGCGGCGCCTTGCGGATTACGGCCTGCGCATCCCGAAATCCCATCGCGCAAA
The DNA here is from genome assembly GCF_039839315.1 of Phaeobacter sp. CAU 1743. Lineage (NCBI taxonomy): Bacteria > Pseudomonadati > Pseudomonadota > Alphaproteobacteria > Rhodobacterales > Roseobacteraceae > Phaeobacter > Phaeobacter sp. CAU 1743. The sequence continues at coordinate 29,111 of NZ_JBDOQR010000008.1, forward strand.
AACACCGGGCGCGGCGCGCGCCAGCGCAGCTGACATCGGCTATCCGGTCGCGCTCAAAGGTGAAGGCGTCGCCCACAAGACCGAGGCGGGCGCCGTGGTTCTGAACCTGATGTCCGGCGGCGCCGTAAGCGCGGCCGCCGAGCAGATGCCTGCCTCCTCCTTCCTGGTCGAGGAGATGATCACGGATGCGGTGGCCGAACTGCTGATCGGCGTGGTGAAGGATCCAGCACATGGCTTTGTCCTGACCCTGGCCGCTGGTGGCACCCTGACCGAATTGATGCAGGACAGCGTCTCGCTGCTGATGCCCGCCAGCGACGCGGCCATCGAGGCTGCACTCGGCTCCCTGCGGATCGCCCAGGTGCTCGACGGCTACCGGGGCAGACCAGCCGCAGACCACGCGGCCATCCTGCGCGCCGTTCGCGCGGTCAGCTCTTATGTACTGGACCACGCCGAAGGACTGGAAGAGATTGAGATCAACCCGCTGATTTGTACCGCCGACGATGCCATCGCGGCGGATGCGCTGATGCGCAGAAAGGACTGGATGAGATGACCGACACAGAGACCGCACAGAGCCCCGTCAAAACCCGCCGCGAAGGCGCCATCCTTGAGGTGACGCTGGACCGGCCCAAGGCCAATGCCATCGACCTGAAGACCAGCGTCATCATGGGCGAGGTGTTCCGCGAATTCCGCGATGATCCCGAATTGCGCGTGGCCATCGTGACAGGTGGCGGTGACAAGTTCTTCTGCCCCGGCTGGGATCTGAAGGCTGCCGCTGATGGCGATGCCGTCGATGGCAACTACGGCGTTGGCGGTTTCGGCGGCCTGCAGGAAATGCGCGAGATGAACAAACCGGTGATCGCAGCGGTGAACGGCATCGCCTGTGGCGGTGGGTTGGAACTGGCGCTGTCAGCCGACATGATCATCGCCGCCGATCACGCCACCTTTGCCCTGCCGGAAATCCGTTCGGGCACGGTTGCCGATGCGGCCTCGATCAAACTGCCCAAACGCATCCCCTATCACATCGCCATGGAGCTTTTGCTCACCGGGCGCTGGTTCGACGCGGAAGAGGCGAACCGTTGGGGTCTGGTGAATGAAATCGTCGCCGCCGATCAGCTGATGGACCGCGCCTGGGAGCTGGCCCGGCTGCTCGCCTCGGGACCGCCGCTGGTCTATGCGGCGATCAAGGAAATCGTGCGCGATGCCGAAGATTCCAAGTTCCAGGACGCGATGAACCGGATCACCCAGCGGCAATTGCGCTCGGTCGATGTGCTCTATGACAGCGAAGACCAGATGGAAGGCGCCCGCGCCTTTGCCGAAAAACGCGATCCGGTCTGGAAGGGCCGCTAGAACTTTTCGGGCTGAGCCTGAAACAATGGATCAACTGAGGCATGTCACCTAATCGCCCGCCATGCGGCGGGCGGACGCGTGCCTGCCGCTGGCGCGACAGGCGTGAAAAGCTTCAACTCCCTTTGATGCGCTGCACCGCCCAGCGCGCGGCATCGGCGACCACGGGATCCGCATCCTCGGTCAGCCGCGCCGCCACCGGGCCAAGGGCGGGATCGCCCGAATTGCCGATGGCATATAGAACATTGCGCACAAACCGATCCCGCCCGATCCGCTTGATCGGCGAGCCCGAGAACATCGCCCGGAACGCCGTATCGTCCAGCGCCGCCAAATCGGCCAGACGCGGCGCGCTGAGCCCCTCGCGGGCGGCATAACGCATGTCGCTGGCTGCAACCGCGAATTTGTTCCACGGGCAAGCGGCCAGACAATCGTCACAGCCATAGATCCGGTTGCCCATCTTGCCGCGCAGCTCTTCGTCGATCGGGCCTTTGTACTCGATCGTCAGATAGGAAATGCAGCGCCGTGCATCCAGTTGATAGGGTGCGGGAAAGGCATCTGTCGGACAGGCCACAAGGCAGGACTGGCAGGAGCCGCAATGATCCCGCTCTGGCGCATCGACCGGCAGCTCCAGCGTGGTGAAAACAGAGCCTATGAAGGCCCAGTTGCCCCAGTCCCGGCTGACCAGATTGGTATGTTTACCTTGCCAGCCCAGCCCGGCCGCCTGCCCCAGCGGCTTCTCCGGCACCGGCGCAGTATCGACAAAAACCTTCACCTCGGCAGGATCGCCCGCCTTCTCCGCCTCGGCAATCAGCCAGCGAGCCAGACGTTTCAGGCGTTTCTTGACCAGATCATGGTAATCCTTGCCGCGTGCATAGACCGAGACCGCGCCCCGGTCCTTCTGACCGACAACCGCCATCGGGTCTTCGTCGGGGGTATAGCTTTCGGCGAGCATGATCACCGATTTCGCCTCGGGCCACAGCTGCGCCGGATCACCGCGCCAATGGCTACGCTCCGCCATCCAGCCCATCTGCCCGTGATACCCCGCCTCCAGAAAGGCCTGCAGCCGCGCAGGCACCTCGGGTACATCCCCCGGGCGGCAGATCCGGCAAGCGACGAACCCCTCGTCCAGCGCCTGGCGGGTCAGCTTTTCCTTCAGGGCAGCACTCATGCCAACACCGGCGGGCGCAGATCAGAAATCGAGGTCAGCATAATGCGGTGGCGGCCGGAAGCCGGGGATCTGATCAGCCAGGATCGACCGGAACGCCGGGCGCGACTTGATCTTGGCATACCAATCCTTCACGGCGGCAGAGCGGTTCCAATCCACATCGGAGATATAATCGAGCGATGACAGATGCGCAGCGGCAGCAAAATCCGCAAGCGTCATGCTGTCCCCCGCCAGCCAGCGCCGGTGATCCAGCAGCCAGGCCATGTAATCCAGGTGATACTTGATCGCCCGCGCACCGGCCTTGACGTTGCGGCTGTCAGGATAGCCTTCGCCGGTGACCTTCTTGTTGACCCGCTCATACAGCAGTTTCGAGGTCACCTCGTGGTGGAACTTGTCATCGAACCAGCTGACCAGACGGCGCACCTCATAGCGGCCATCGGGATCGGATGGCATCAGCGACGGCTCGGGGCGACTTTCCTCCAAGTATTCGCAGATCGCCGCGCTTTCCGACATCATCTTGCCATCAAGGCGCACCACCGGAACCTTGGCCGCCGGGTTGCGCCGCAGGAAATCGGGATCTTTCTCCCAATAGCGTTCTTCGACCAGTTCGACCTCGATCTTCTTTTCCGCCAGCGACAAGCGGACCTTGCGACAAAACGGTGAGAGCGGGACATGATACAGGCGTGCCATTGGCGGGTGGTGTCTCCTGAAGCGTGCGGGATAGAACCAGCAATGCCCGCTTGCGGCAAAAGTTTCAATCCTCGAAACAGGCTGATCGCCCATCTGCGCGGATGGTGGCCGCCCCATCCCGGATCTGCGCCGCCCGCTGACGGACGAATTTCGACGGCCGCGACGCCGATCTACCCTTGGGATCCGGCAGCACCGCCGCGATCAGCGCCGCCTGACGCGCGGACAAAGCATCCGGGCCGACGCCGAAATACTGCCGCGCCGCCGCCTCGACACCAAAGACGCCTTCGTCCATCTCCGCGACGTTCAGATAGACCTCCAGAATGCGCCGTTTGCTCCAGATCGCCTCGACCAGCGGAGTCATCAGTGTTTCCAGCGCCTTGCGGATCCAGCTGCGTCCCTGCCAGAGGAATACGTTCTTCACCACCTGCTGGGAAATCGTCGACCCGCCACGCTGACCGCCCTCAGCCAGTGCCGCGCGGATCGCGGTGACATCAATGCCCCAATGCTGGCAATACCGCGCATCTTCCGCCGCCACCACGGAGCGCGCCATGACCGGCGCGATATGGTCAAACGGGACCCATTCCCGATCCACCTCACCCAGCCTGCGCTGTTCGCTCCAGATCGTATGGGTGATCGGCGGGTTCACCACCGAATAGAGCGCCACCAACGCCACAGCCAGCAGGGCAGCCGCAAAAAAGGCTCTAAGAACCCATTTGCGCACCCACCTCAAGGGCCAGGTCATCCGGCGCAGCAAAGACGCACTGCGCGGGCCCGGCTTTTTCTTCGCTGCCTTCGCCATACCCCCTCTATACGGCAGAGCCACCCGTGGCTGCCACCGTGAAATCCGCCTGCTGCTCCGGAGCCCTCATCGCATGCCCAAAACGGGCACGGGACAAAGGGACGGCTCAGGCAGAATTGCGGAGGCTCCGCGCCGCAGGCGGGGAAACCGCCATTGTGCTTGAACCGGTCCTGTCCCGGGACAGGCAGGGCATCAGGCGATGCGGGCACCGGGGCTTGCTGCTTGGGTGACTCGGAGAAACACGCCCCAAAAAGAAAAAGCCCCGCAGGCGGGTCGCCTGCGGGACAATTCGATAGCGTTGTTTTCGTTCGGCTTATTCGGCGGGAACGGCAGCCTGCTCTTCCGAGATCGGATGCGCCAGCTTGTTCAGCATCTCCTTGGGGCAGACCTGCAGGAAATTACCCTTTTCGATGTCCCAGTGCTGCAGGATCTCGGCGGCCTTGCGGCTTCCGGTTTCCTCAAGATGACGCTCGATCAGGCCTTTCAGCTGCGCTTCCCAATGCGCCACGGTGACCGTGCAGGTAACCAGCGATTCCATGTTCATCATGGTCTCGGCCTTACCCTCGGGGTCATAGAGATAGGCCATACCCCCGGTCATGCCCGCACCAAAGTTGGCGCCGATGGAACCCAGGATGACCGCAACACCGCCGGTCATATACTCACAACCGTTGGAACCGCAGCCCTCGATCACCACCTTGGCACCCGAGTTGCGGACCCCGAAACGTTCGCCCGCGCGGCCCGCTGCGAACAGGTAACCGTCCGTAGCGCCATAAAGCACGGTGTTGCCAACGATGGTGTTGTCGCTTGCCACCAGCGGCGAGGCCATCGGCGGACGCACGACGATCATGCCACCCGACAGGCCCTTGCCGACATAGTCGTTGGCATCACCGGACACTTCCAGTTTCAGACCCGGCGCCGCAAAGGCCCCCAGGGACTGACCGGCCGAGCCTTGCAGCTTCACCGTCAGGTGGTTGGGCTGGAAGGAATTGCGCATTCCGAAGTTGCGCACGATATGGCTCGACGTGCGGGTGCCCACGGTGCGGTGAGTGTTCTGCACCGCATAGGACAGCTGCATCTTTTCGCCATCCTGCAGGAACCGCGCCGCATCGCGCACGATTTCCGCATCCAGCGTATCCGGCACCGCGTTGCGGTCCTTGTCGCGGTTGTAGACGATGCTTGCAGAGCCATCGACGGTGATCAGCAGCGGGTTGAGGTCGAGATCATCGAGATGCGCCGACCCGCGGGAGACCTGCGCCAGCAGATCCGCACGGCCAACCACTTCATCCAGGCTGCGCGCACCGATGGAAGCGAGGATTTCCCGCACTTCCTGCGCGTAGAAGGTGATCAGGTTCACCACCTTGTCGGCGTTGCCGGTGAACTTGTCACGCAGGCTTTCGTCCTGGGTGCAGACGCCCACCGGGCAGGTGTTCGACTGGCACTGACGCACCATGATGCAGCCCATGGCGATCAGCGCGGCGGTACCGATGCCGTATTCCTCGGCGCCCATCATCGCGGCCATGACGATGTCGCGTCCGGTGCGCAGACCACCATCGGTGCGCAGAGTCACGCGGCCCCGCAGGTTGTTCATCGCCAGAACCTGATGCGCTTCGGTCAGACCCATTTCCCAGGGCAGACCCGCGAATTTGATCGAGGTCGCGGGCGAAGCACCGGTGCCGCCATTGGCGCCCGAGATCAGGATGATGTCGGCCTTCGCCTTGGCAACGCCAGCAGCAATGGTGCCAACACCAGAGGAAGCCACCAGTTTCACCGTCACCTTGCAGCGCGGGTTGATCTGTTTCAGGTCATAGATCAGCTGCGCCAGATCCTCGATCGAGTAGATATCGTGGTGCGGCGGCGGCGAAATCAGCGTCACGCCCTTGGTCGAATGGCGCAGGCGGGCAATCAGGTCGGTAACCTTCATCCCCGGCAGCTGACCACCTTCACCCGGCTTGGCGCCCTGAGCGACCTTGATCTCCAGCTCTTCACACTGGTTCAGGTATTCGGCGGTGACACCGAAACGGCCCGAAGCCACCTGTTTGATCTTGGCCGACGGGTTGTCGCCATTGGGTTCGGGCACAAAGTGTGCCGGATCCTCGCCACCCTCACCGGAGTCCGATTTGGCGCCGATGCGGTTCATCGCGACGTTCAGCGTCTTGTGTGCCTCGGGCGACAGCGCCCCCAGCGACATGCCCGGCGTCACAAAGCGTTTACGGATCGCGGTAATGCTTTCCACTTCCTCCAGCGGCACCGGTTTGCCCAGCGGCTTGATGTCCAGAAGGTCACGCAGATGGATCGGCGGATTGCTCTTCATCTTGGCCGAATACTGCTTCCACATCTCGTAGGACGCCTTGTTGCAGGCCATCTGCAGCATATGCATCGAGCTGGCTTCCCAGGCATGGGTCTCACCCGATTTACGCGCCTTGTAAAAGCCGCCAATCGGCAGAACGTTCTGCTGCTCTGCCCATGCGGTGCCGTGGATTTCCTCAGCCTTGACCTGAATACCCGACACACCGATGCCGGAAATCCGGCTGGTCATGCCCGGGAAGTATTCGGCGCACATGGCGCGGGACAGGCCTACGGCCTCGAAGTTGAGACCGCCACGGTAAGAGGAGATCACCGAGATGCCCATCTTGGCCATGATCTTCAAGAGGCCCTGATCGATGGCTTCGCGGTAGCGGCTGACGTTCTCGGTCAGGCTGCCGTCCAAGAGGCCGCGTTCGATACGGTCTGCCAGCGAATCCTCGGCCAGATAGGCGTTCACCACGGTGGCGCCACAACCGATCAGCACCGCAAAGTAATGCGGGTCGATACACTCGGCCGAACGCACGTTCAGCGAACAGAAAGTCCGCAGACCCTTGCGGGTCAGATGCGAATGCACGGCGGAGGTCGCCAGGATCATCGGCATTGCAACCTTGTCCGCATTCGAATGCTGGTCGGTCAGAACGATATGGCCAGAGCCGGATCGCACTGCCTCTTCAGCCTCGGCGCGAATGCGCTGGAGCGCCGCATTCAGCGAGCCTTTGCCTGCCACGAAGGTACAGTCGATCTCGACCAGCGGCGCGTTGAGGCTCTCCATCAGCTTGTCCCACTGGGCGTTGCCGACAAAGGGGCTTTCCAGAACGAAGATCTCGGTCTGGCTGCTATCCTCATCCAGAACGTTCTTGAGGTTCCCGAACCGCGTTTTCAGCGACATAACCCGGTATTCACGCAGGGAGTCAATCGGCGGGTTGGTCACCTGGCTGAAGTTCTGACGGAAGAAATGCGACAGCGGGCGGTATTTCTTGGAGAGAACCGCCGACGGGGTGTCGTCGCCCATCGAAGCGAGGGTTTCCTTGCCATCCTCAGCCATCGGCGCAAGGATCTGTTCCAGTTCTTCGATGGTGTAACCGGCAGCAATCTGGCGGCGGCGCAGTTCTTCACCCTGGAACAGCGGCTTTTCCGTCACCGTGGCAAGCGACTCGTCCAGATCGTTGATCTTTTCAACCCACTCGCCGAACGGCAGCGCGGCGGCCAGCTTGTCCTTGATCTCGGTGTCGTGGAACAGCTTGCCCTTTTTCATGTCCACGGCCAGCATCTGACCAGGGCCAAGCGCACCCTTTTCCACCACGTTGGCTTCGTCGATAGGAACCATGCCCGCTTCGGACCCCGCGATCACCAGACCATCGCCAGTCACGACATAGCGCATCGGGCGCAGGCCGTTACGATCCAGACCGGCGCAGACCCAGCGACCATCGGTCATTGCCAGCGCGGCCGGGCCATCCCAGGGCTCCATCACGGAGTTGCAGTAGGAATACATGTCGCGCCAGGCTTCGGGCAGTTCGACCGCCTGTTTCGACCAGCTTTCGGGTACCAGCATGGTTTTCGCCATCGGAGCCGAGCGGCCCGCGCGCACCAGAACCTCAAACACCGAATCCAGCGCCGCCGAGTCGGAAGACCCGCCCGCGATGATCGGCTTGATGTCCTCGGCGTAGTCGCCAAAGGTGGAGGAGGCCATGCGGATCTCATGGCTCTTCATCCAGTTGACGTTGCCCTTCAGCGTGTTGATCTCACCATTGTGGGCCAGCATGCGGAACGGCTGTGCCAGCCACCACTGCGGGAAGGTATTGGTGGAATAGCGCTGGTGATAGATCGCAAAGGCAGATTCAAAGCGTTCGTCCATCAGGTCGGGATAGAAAACCGCAACCTGTTCGGCGAGCATCATGCCCTTGTAGATGATCGACCGGCAGGACAACGACGCGATATAAAGGCCACCAATCCCGGCAGCGGCTGCTGCTTTCTCGATCCGGCGGCGGATCACGTAGAGTTCCCGCTCAAAGGTGTCTTCGTCCACGCCCTTGGAGTTGGAGATCAGGATCTGCTCGATCTCGGGGCGGGTGGCGTTAGCCTTTTCACCCAGGCAGGTCACATCGACGGGCACGTGGCGCCAGCCATAGATGTAATAGCCCATGCGCAGAACTTCGGTTTCCACGATGGTCCGGCAGGTTTCCTGAGCCCCGAAATCGGTACGCGGCAGGAAGACCTGACCAACCGCGATCAGCTGATCGGTGTGCGGCTCGTGGCCGGTGCGCTTGATCTGGTCATAGAAGAAGGGAACCGGGATCTGCACGTGGATGCCCGCACCATCGCCGGTCTTGCCATCGGCATCGACCGCACCGCGGTGCCAGATCGCCTTCAGCGCGTTGATACCGGCTTCGACCACCTTGCGGCTGGCGCTGCCATCCTGCGAGACGACCAGACCCACACCGCAGGAAGAATGCTCTTCTTCCTCGGAATAGAGACCGTTTTCAGCCATCCACTTGCGCTTGGCTTCTTCGGCGCGGACCCATTCTGCATCATATTTCGTCATGTCATTTTCCTTTGCCTGGCGGGGGCGCCTCGCCTGTTTCAGGGGCGCGCATCCGCGTGGGACCGAAGTCTTTGTTTATTCAGCTGCGACGGCTGCCTTTGCGTTGAACCGCTCCAGAATCGCCTCGGCGCAGTCACGGCCGTCCTTGATGGCCCAGACCACCAGGCTCGCACCGCGCACGATGTCGCCCACGGCATAGACGCCGGGCAGATCGGTTGCGCCGGATTTGAACTCGGCCTTGACGGTGCCCCAGCGGGTGACCGGCAATTCGGGCTGGCCCCAAAGGGTCGGCAGATCTTCCGGTTCAAAGCCCAGCGCCTTGATCACAAGATCGGCCTCTTCGACATAGTCGGCACCTTCGATCACCTCGGGGGCCTGACGGCCGGTGGCATCGGGGGCACCCAGGCGCATCTTCTGCACCATCACGCCAGTCACCTTGCCATCCGCATCGGCAAATCCCTTGGGCGCCGACAGCCATTCAAAGACGACGCCTTCTTCCTCGGCGTTCTGCACTTCGCGCTGCGAACCGGGCATGTTGGCACGGTCGCGGCGGTAGAGACATTTCACCGATGTCGCGCCTTCGCGGATCGAGGTCCGCACGCAGTCCATCGCGGTGTCACCGCCGCCGATCACGACGACCTTCTTGCCTTCGGCATTCAGCTCACCGCTGTCGAATTCGGCAACCGTGTCGCCAAAGCTGCGCTTGTTGGAGACGGTCAGGAAGTCGATCGCCTTGACGATGCCTGCCGCGCCGCTGCCCGGCATGGCCAGATCGCGGGATTTGTAGACGCCGGTGGCGATGATCACCGCGTCATGCTTGGCCCGGAGATCAGCAAAGGAGATGTCCTCGCCCACGTTGCAGTTCATCACGAAGGTAACGCCGCTGTCTTCGAGCAGTTTGTTGCGGCGCATCACCACGTCTTTTTCCAGCTTGAAGCCGGGAATGCCGTAGGTCAGCAGCCCGCCGGCCCGGTCATAGCGGTCGTAGATGGTGACCTGCACGCCCGCGCGGCGCAGCATGTCCGCAGCTGCCAGACCACCGGGGCCGGCACCGATGATGCCAACGCTTTCGCTACGCTCATGAAGCGGCGCAAAGGGTTTGACCCAGCCGTTTTCCCAGGCGGTGTCAGTGATGTATTTCTCCACCGCGCCGATGGTGACCGTGCCATGGCCGGATTGCTCAATGACACAGTTGCCTTCGCACAGGCGGTCCTGCGGGCAGATGCGGCCGCAGATTTCCGGGAATGTATTGGTCGCCTGGCTAGTGGCATAGGCTTCTTCCAAGCGGCCGGTCGCGGTCAGGCGCAGCCAGTCGGGGATGTTGTTGTGCAGCGGACAATGGGACTGGCAATAGGGCACGCCACACTGGCTGCAGCGGCTGGCCTGCTCTTCTGCCTTCGCCTGGGCGAACTCCGCATAGATTTCGTCGAAATCTTCCTTGCGCGCTTCCGCGGTCCGCTTCTCGGGCATGTCGCGTTCGATCTGCACGAATTTGAGCATTGGTTGCTTGGCCACGGGGGGACTCCATTTTTAGCTTGCTCCGGTCGTCATAGATCGAAGCGCGGCGGATTAAAAGTCAACTGTACTGACCTACTTTATCAGTTCTCGCTTTCTGATACCCGCTGGAGCAAAAAAGTACAGTGATTTTAGATCCGAATCGGACCTAAGTGGCGTACTTCCCATCGAGGCGCAAATTTAATAAATAAAATTGACCGCTTAGGACCCCTCCGGTCCGATACAGGAGCGCCCGACCATGCCTCTCTTTCAACTCGTCCTGGTCGCCCTCATTCAGGGCATCACCGAATTCCTGCCGATTTCCTCCTCCGGGCACCTGATTCTGCTGCCTGCATTGACCGGGCTGGACGATCAGGGGCAGGTGATCGACGTCGCCGTTCACGTCGGCACGCTGGCGGCCGTGGTGATCTATTTCTGGCAGGATGTGCGCACCGGCCTGATAGGGTTGCCACGTCTGGCCTGCGGACATGTAGACACCGAAGGTGCCCGGCTGGCGCTGGGGCTGATCGTCGCAACCATCCCCACCGTCCTGTTCGGCGCCGCCCTGCATTTCACCGGCTTCAGCGACGCGCTGCGCTCCACCGCTGTCATTGGCTGGACCATGCTGATCTTTGGCATTGTCCTTTATGTGGCTGATCAGAAGGGCGCGAGTTTGAAATCTGCACAAGACTGGGGCCTGCGTGATGCGCTGATCATGGGGCTGTGGCAGATGATCGCGCTGATCCCCGGCACCTCGCGGTCCGGCATCACCATCACCGGTGCCCGGCAGTTGGGCTATACCCGCACCGAGGGCGCACGGATCGCCATGCTGATGTCGATCCCGACCATTATCGCTTCGGGGGTGCTGCTCGGCGCCGAAGTCGCGGTTGAGGCCAACACCGCCCTGATGCGCGACGCCGCGATCGCCGCCGTGCTGGCGCTGATATCGGCCCTTGCAGCCCTTAGCCTGATGATGAGGTTGCTGAAATCGGTCAGCTTCACGCCTTATGTGATCTACCGGGTGATTCTGGGCGTTGTGCTGCTGATCGTCGCCTATAGCTGAGATCCTTCTGCGCCGATCAGACAAAGAAAAAGCGCGGCACCAGATGGACCGCGCTTCATGATCTTATGTGGGCCTGCCGCCAATGCGATCAGGCGTCGCCCTTCAGATTGCGGGCCGAAGCGGTCATCACGTCGTATTGCCCGGAGGGACGGAATTTCCACAGGTAATCCGGCAGGATCGGCCCCATCAGTTCCGGCTCGATCCCCAGATCGGCGAACCCTTTGGCGCCCTCAGATACCACATTGTCGCGGCGCAGGTTCTTCAGCTGGTCGCGGGTCAGCACCTTGTTCTCGATCAGCTGGAAGCTGGCGGCCTGTAGCACGTCAAACCCGAAAGCCACGATACCGGCAACAAATCGCGGCAGCGACAGCACCAGACGACGGCGATGGATAACCGACAGCATCTCCTGCATCAGCGCGGCAAAGCTCTTCACTTCCGGCCCGCCCAGCTCGTAAATACCCGGGTCGGCCTGGCCCAGCACACCGGCAACGGCGGCGCGCGCCACATCATCCACATAGACCGGCTGGAACAGGGTCTTACCGCAGGCAATTGGCAGCACGGGCGACAGCCGTGTCATCGAGGCGAAGCGGTTGAAGAACTGATCTTCGGTGCCAAAGATGATCGAGGGGCGCAGGATCACTGCAGCCGGGAAAGCCTCCTGAACGGCGGCTTCGCCCGCGGCCTTGCTGCGGGCATAGTCGCTGTCGCTTTCGGCATCGGCGCCAATCGCAGAGATATGTACCAGCTGCTGGACACCCTGTCCGGCAGCGATCCGGGCGATGCGGCCCGCGCCTTCGGCCTGGACGGCATCAAAGGTATTCTTGCCCAGCTCGTTCAGAACGCCGACGCAGTTCACAACCGCATCCGCGCCCTGCATCACCGCCGCGACAGAGGCATCGTCGCGGATATTGCAGAAGACAGGCTCAACCTGACCAGGGACACCGTAGGGTTTTACATGCATCGCCTCGTTCGGGCGGCGCACGGCGACCCGGACCCGCCAGCCTTCCTTGGCCATCCGGCGCGCAATGTATCGACCGACAAAACCAGATCCGCCATAGATCGTGACCAGTTTGGACATCTTTTGGCTCCTGCAGTTAGCTCTTGACCCGATCTACCGGGCCAGCGGGTTTCAAACAAGGCGCAAAATCGTGTCCGGACCCACAGTTTCATGATAAATCGCTGGCTTTACCGCCGCCACAGGCCCCGGCCTTCACAGGCTCCGGGCCGTGTGGCCCGGAATCCGGCTGCAAATTGCCACCCGATGCAAAAATCCGTTTGACGCTCCTGCCGCCGGTGCGTATACGCCGCTGCACGACACCTGCCCAGGTGGCGGAATTGGTAGACGCGCTAGCTTCAGGTGCTAGTGTCCGTATGGACGTGGAGGTTCGAGTCCTCTCCTGGGCACCATAATCCTTTGTCGGAACCCCCTTCAGTTTCAGATGTTCAAAGACGCCCCGCAGGGCGCCCTTGAGTGATGTCTTGTTCTTAGCACAGACTGATATTCAGCCCTGCTTCCGGCTTTAGAAATCCTGCCACTTGTCGAGGGCCGCGTTGCCATCCGTGGCAGCGGCAGGTGTCGCGTCGCTGAAGTCCCAGTCCGCATCCCCATGGGCCGTTGGCATGCTTGGCGCTGCTTCAGGGGTGTTGGGCATTGCCGTGATAATACCACCGGCTGCGATTTTGAAATGAGCAACCAGCTCGGCCAGCTTGGTGGCGTCACTGTTCAGCATGTGCCCTGCTGCGGTGGCCTCTTCCACCATGGCGGCGTTCTGCTGAGTCACCTGATCCAGCTGCACCACGCCGGTGTTGATCTCACCAAGGCCCGTCGATTGCTCCACAGCGCCTTCAGCGATGTCGGTGACCAGACCAGAGATATGGTTCACCCGCTCGACAATGTTCTGCAGGGCCTCGCCGGCCTTGCCAACCAGATCCACACCGCGTTCCACCTGTCTCGAGCTATCGCCGATCAGAGTCTTGATTTCCATCGCCGCATCCGAGGACCGCTGTGCCAAAGCCCGCACTTCGGAGGCAACCACGGCAAAACCTCGGCCTGCTTCGCCTGCACGGGCGGCCTCGACCCCCGCGTTCAGCGCCAGAAGGTTGGTCTGGAAAGCGATGTCGTCGATGACACTGATGATCTGGGCGATATGCGTCGAGGATTGCTCGATCTCGGTCATCGCCGAGACCGCACTTTGCACCACGACACCACTGTTCTCGGCCTCTTTCTTGGCCTCGTTCATGATGTTTTCAACGCTGCGAGCGCCGTCGGCAGCGGATTTGACCGACGCCGTCAGCTCGTCCAGCGCAGCAGCGGTTTCTTCGAGCGTTGCGGCCTGGCTCTCGGTGCGGTGTGACAGATCATCCGAAGACTGGCTGATCTCAGCCGCGCCGTTGCGGATGCTGGAGGCGGATTCCACCACTTTCGTCACCGTGCCGTTCAGATTTTCAACGGTTCGGTTGAAATCCAGACGCAACTGTTCGTAATCCTCGGGGAACCGGTCGGAGATGCGGGTTGTCAGATCACCGCTTGAGAGTTCCGACAGCCGCGCGCCGAGGCTGGCAACGACCTTGGCCTGATTTTCACTATGTGCCTTTTGAGTCTGCTCCATCTCACGCTGGCGAACCAAGGCCGCATGGAAGACGCCCAGACTGCGGGCCATGTCGCCGATTTCGCCTTTGTCCGGCAGGCCTGTCATCTCGATGTTCAGATTGCCCTCGGACAGGGAAATCATCCGGTTGCTGATCCGGTTCAGCAGACCACACAGCCATTTCCCCAGACCCAGCGCCATGGCGCCGGCCAGAACCATCGCCACGATGGCCGCGCCGATACCGGTGTTGCGGATCGTATTGGTGATCGCCGTGATCGCATCCAAGGGGACAAGCGCATTGCCCACGGCAACCAGATTTCCGGAGAAATCACGGATTTCAAACGGGCTGCCCGCATAGGCATGGCCGCCAAGGTCATAGTCCGACGTCTCTGCCGCCTCGCCTTTCACAAAACCTGCAATGGCAGCCGCATCCAGAAGCGCGGGACCGTCGTAACTTCCGGTCAGTCGGCGGATCCCTTCGCCAGTGCTGGAGAACGAACTGATATCGCTGTCTGGCAACAGATAGATTTCAAGCGCGGAATCGCCCCCTTCGGTCAGGCTTTGAACCAGGGCGCTGTCGAATTTGAGGCCGATTTCGACGCTGCCCACGTGGCTGCCATCATGGCTGATCGGGGCGATGCCGCGGATACCGATGCCCGCGCGTCCCCGTTCAAGGCCTGAAACTGGCGCCTGCGTCTTGTTCGCGGCAACAACGGAATGGCGGAACCCGGATAGGTCATCGCCAAACTTCTCGGGCTTGTGCACCCGGAACAGAGACAGCGCCTCTGGAGTGTGAAACTGGAACTGAGCGATCCCGGCACTCGTTGCCAGTCCTTTGAAGTTTTGGGCGAAAATCCGGTCAAGCGTGTCTCGGTCCTGCTCTGCCACGGCGCGCTGCACGTCCGACATGGCAGCCACGGTCTGGGCCGTGGTCAGGGCGAGCCGCTGGCGCCCTTCGATCTCGGAACTGACACGGGCCTCGAACTGACGCAGCTCGCGGAGTGTTCCCTCATCCGAGACTGTCCCCAGGCCCATGAACAAAGGCACAGTGACAATCGCGATCGCAACCAAAGAACTGACCAACAGCGCAACAACAATCCGCATTCTGAGGGACATCATTAAAAACTCCTATCAACAGAGTCTTTTCCTAGCGCGAAGAGGCTTAAGAATTTGCATACTTAAATCACGATATGTTGATCTTTTCGCACCTACGGGTATTGGGAAGCCGCCTGAACCTTGGCTCCATATTTAGCATTTATTCGAATAAGTTACGATTTCAGAACCATGGGCGGACGGATCCCGGGCGCATGAGCAGACCAGAATATCGCCCGATTAAATCACCGAGAATAACAAGAGAAACCGGATCGACCGGCGTTACAATTCTACCCGTTCGGTAGGCTCAGTACGGGTCCGGGGAGGCATCAAAGCCGACTGTCCTGAACCTCTTTCAGATCGGGAATGACATCGGCGGTGCCATGGCGAGTCACCATCAGGGCCGCCGCGCGGGAGGCTTGCGCCATGGCCTGCGCCATCGGCATTCCGAGATCCAGACCGGCAAGGACATAACCGGTAAAGGTGTCTCCTGCCCCGGTGGTATCGACCGGGGTGACCGGCATGGCTGGAATATCCTGCACCGCGCCTGTGGTGCCATGGAAATGGCGCGCCCCCTCTGCCCCAAGGGTAACGATCACATCTTCAACGCCCAGCGCCTCGGGCGGATTGCCGGTTGCATCCTGCAATTGACGCGCCTCTACCGCATTCAGGAACAAAAGATCCAGATGCGGCAAGACCGCTGCAACCGCTGCCGCGTCAAAAGGCGCCGCCGCATAGGCCACCCGCAGCCCCAGATCACGGCCCATCCGCGCTGCATCGACCTGCAGGTTGGTTTCGTTCTGCATCACCAGAATATCCCCGGCAGAGGCAGCCGACAGGGCCTGACCGATCTGATCCGGGCTGATCGCGCGGTTGGCTCCGGGAAACAGGATGATCTGGTTTTCGCCGTCCTGATCCACGGCAATGATGGCATGGCCCGTGGGCGTGTCGATCTGCGCGATATGGCGGGTGTCGACGCCGTACTCCAGCAGGCGGTCCACCGCCCATCTGCCATCAGCGCCGACAGCACCGATGTGGCAGACGTGGCTACCGGCCCGGGCGGCGGCGACCGACATATTGGCCCCCTTGCCGCCCAGAAACTGGTCCAGACCCGAGGCTGCCAATGTCTCACCCGCCACCGGTAGATGCGGCAGCGCGTAGACCATGTCAGCGTTGATCGAGCCCAGGTTCCAGATTGCCATCGTTACCGCCTAGCCGATGTTGCAGGCAGCCAGAACCGCCATGTTCAGCACGTCATTAGCGGTCGAGGTGGTCGAGCAGATCTGGATCGGCTTATCCACGCCCGCCAGGATCGGGCCAACCACGGTGGCACCGCCCATTTCCTGCATCAGCTTGACCGAGATGGAGGCCGAGTGCCGGGCAGGCACGATCAGGATGTTGGCGGGGCCCGACAGACGCTGGAACGGGTAATTCTCCTGCGCCTTGGCATTCAGCGCCACATCCACGGTCATTTCGCCTTCGTATTCGAAATCGACGCCGCGCTTGTCCAGAACGCCCGGGGCGATATGCATCTTTTCCGCCCGCTCGGACACCGGATAACCAAAGGTCGAGAAGCTGACAAAGGCCACGCGAGGATCCAGCCCCATGTGCCGGGCCACACCAGCCGCGCGTTCGGCAATCGTTGCCAGATCGTTCTCATCCGGCCATTCATGCACCAGCGTATCGCCAATCAGCACGATCCGGCCCTTATGCAGCAACGCGGTCACGCCGGCCGCGCCGTGTTTCGCATCGGCATCAAAGACGTGGTTGATCTGATCCAGAACATGCGCGGATTTCCGGGTGGCACCGGTGACCAGACCATCGCCATGCCCATGCGCCAGCATCAGCGCCGAGAAGACGTGCCGGTCACGGCCCACCAGACGGTGGATATCCTTACGGTCGAAGCCCTTGCGTTGCAGGCGGTTGAACAGGAAATCCTTGTAGGTGTCGAAATGCTGGGTGTTGGCAGCATTGACCACCTCCAGCTCGCGCACCGCATCGCCAAGGCCGGCGGCCTCCAGCTTGGCCTTCACATCATCGGCACGGCCAACAACCAGCGCCTTGCCAAAGCCGGACCGCTGATAGGTAACGGCAGCGCGCAGCACCCGGGGATCGTCGCCCTCGGCAAAGATCATCCGCGACTGAGCCGAACGCGCGCGGGCGTTGAGGCCGCGCAGGATCGAGGCCGTCGGGTCCATCCGGCTTTTCAGGCTGATCTCATAGGCTTCCATGTCGATGATGGGACGACGCGCGGCACCCGTGTCCATGCCCGCCTTGGCCACGGCTGGGGGAATCCGGTGGATCAGACGCGGATCAAACGGTGTCGGGATGATGTAATCGCGACCAAAAGTCAGCGATTTGCCATAAGCAAGCGCCACCTCATCCGGCACATCCTCGCGCGCCAATGCGGCCAGCGCATGAGCACAAGCGATCTTCATCTCGTCGTTGATGGCGCGCGCATTGATGTCCAGCGCGCCGCGGAACAGGTAGGGAAAACCCAGAACGTTGTTCACCTGGTTGGGATAGTCCGAGCGGCCCGTGGCGACGATGGCGTCGACGCGGACCTCGTGGGCCTCTTCCGGGGTGATTTCGGGATCCGGGTTTGCCATGGCAAAGATCACAGGGTTGTCGGCCATGGAGGCAACCATCTCCTGCGTCACCGCGCCTTTGACCGACACGCCAAGGAAAACATCGGCGCCTTCCATTGCTTCCTCAAGCGTCCGCAGCTCAGTCTTGACCGCATGGGCCGACTTCCACTGGTTCATACCTTCGGTACGGCCCTGATAGATTACACCCTTGGTGTCGCAGACGATGCAATTGTCGTGCCGCGCGCCCATGGATTTCAGCAGCTCGATACAGGCGATGCCCGCCGCGCCCGCGCCGTTCAGCACGATTTTCACGTCTTCGATCTTTTTGCCCGAGATATGCAGCGCATTGATCAGGCCCGCCGCACAGATCACGGCAGTACCGTGCTGGTCGTCATGGAAGACGGGGATATCCATCTCTTCCTTCAGGCGCTGCTCGATGATGAAACACTCGGGCGCCTTGATGTCTTCAAGGTTGATGCCGCCAAAGGTCGGGCCCATCAGCTTGACCGCGTCGATGAACTTGTCCGGATCTTCGGTGTCGAGCTCAATGTCGATCGAGTTCACATCGGCAAAGCGTTTGAACAGGACAGACTTCCCCTCCATCACCGGTTTCGATCCCAGCGCGCCCAGGTTTCCAAGCCCCAAAACCGCCGTCCCGTTGGAGATGACAGCCACCAGGTTGCCCTTGTTGGTATAATCATAGGCGGTTTCCGGGTTCGCCGCGATCGCTTCGCATGGCACCGCAACACCGGGGGAATAGGCCAGGGAGAGATCCCGCTGCGTGGTCATCGGGACGGTCGCATTGATTTCCCATTTGCCTGGTGTCGGCTCCAGATGGAAGGCAAGCGCCTCTTCGTTTGTGATCTTCGCTTTGGGCATGGGCTGTAGGTGTCCTCTCCTAATCGGGCACAGTCTTATCCCAGCCCTGCGTCCCTCTCAATCCGATCCGGAAAGAAAACGACCCCTAAAAAGCAATAATATTTCAAATAAAACTTGATAGATTCCGTCAGCTTTTCGCCACAATCTCGACTGATCTGCGCTATATTCCATTAATAAAGCTTAACGCGTTTCTGCGTGGGGCATGGCCCTCGGGCCGCAAGCCAACGCGTGAACAGCGCATGTCAGAACGGCATACGACCATTTCTGAGAAAGTCACACCCGCCGCCGCAATACCGGCGGGCAGGGTAAATTTGGGATGCACGATATGACAAGTATCAACTCCAATACCGGCGCCGCCACAGCGCTGCATTTGCTGGGGGGGACGACACAGCAATTGGAAGCCGTCCAGGATGACGTCGCAACCGGCAAAGAGGTGAACACCGCCAAGGACAACGCCGCGCTCTGGGCGATTTCGCAAATCATGGACTCCGATGTCTCCGGGCTGCAGGCCACATCAAAGGCTTTGTCGCTGGGCGAAGCAACCGTTGCCGTCGCATCGGCGGGCGCGGAACAGATCTCGGATGTGGTACAGGAGATGAGGGAACTGGCGCTCACCGCGAGCAGCGGTCTGGTTGACTATTCCAAGATCGAAGCGCAGCTGGCCCAAAAGACCGAACAGGTCAATTCGATCATTTCCGCGTCACAGTTCAACGGTGTCAACCTTCTGGCCACGGACGTGGATGGCAACGGCGCCACCGGACTGTCGCTGCCCGCCGGACCTGATCTGTCCTTGCTCGAAGTGGAGAGCGCCGATTTCGAGGGCAGCGCGCAATTCGATATCAATAACCGTACCCAGATCACCGATCAGGCAAGCGCCCAAGCCGCGTTGAGTGAGTTCACCGGCTTCCTGCGCTTCGCTGTCGAGGGGGCTGCCGCGCTTGGTGCCGCAGCCAGTGGAATTTCGGGGCAGAACGAAACCGTGCGAGATATTGCCGATGCCACAAAGAAGGGGATCGGCGCCTTGGTGGATGCCAATATCGAGGAATCCGCGGCGCGGCTGGTTGCGCTTGATGTGCAAAAGCAGCTGGGCACCACCTCTTTGTCGATTGCGAACTACAGCCCGCAATCGATCGGCGTGCTGTTCTGATCAACGCCGCCCCGCCAGGGGCTGAGCAACAGATTGCAAATCCGGGTAATCGGGTTTTCCTTGGACCGTCCGCATTGTAAATGTCGGGCAAATAACCCCGGGGGAGCTCGCATGACCGTTACGCCCATGATGGCGCAATATCTTGAGATCAAAGCAGCGCATCCCGATGCGTTGCTTTTTTATCGGATGGGCGATTTCTACGAGATGTTCTTTGACGACGCGGTCAATGCCGCCGAGGCGCTGGACATCGCCCTGACCAAACGGGGCAAACACGACGGCGAGGATATTCCCATGTGCGGCGTTCCCGTGCATGCCGCCGAAGGGTATCTGCTGACCCTGATCCGCAAGGGGTTCCGCGTCGCGGTAGGCGAACAGCTGGAAAGCCCGGCCGAAGCCAAGAAACGCGGCTCCAAATCCGTGGTGAAACGGGATGTGGTGCGGCTGGTGACCCCCGGCACGCTGACCGAGGATTCCCTGCTCGAAGCGCGGCGCCACAACTTCCTGGTCTCCTATTCCGAGTTGCGCGACGAAGCGGCCCTGGCCTGGGCGGATATTTCCACCGGAGCGTTTCACGTGATGCCCATCGCCCGCGTGCGCCTGTCGCCGGAACTGGCGCGACTGGCACCCTCGGAACTGATCGTCGCCGATGGCGCGTCCTTTGACGCCACCCGCCCGCTGGCAGACGAATACAAGATCCCGCTGACCCCGCTGGGCAAGGCAAGTTTCGACAGCACCGCCGCAGAAAAACGCATCTGTACCCTGTTCAATGTCGGTGCGCTGGATGGGTTCGGTACCTTCACCCGCGCCGAGGTTTCGGCCATGGGTGCGCTGATCGACTATCTGGAGATTACCCAGAAGGGCAAACTGCCGCTGTTGCAGCCCCCGGTACAGGAGGCGCAGGATCGCGTGGTGCAGATCGACGCCTCGACCCGCGCCAGTCTTGAACTGACCCGCTCCCTGTCGGGCGGGCGCGCCGGATCGCTGTTGTCGGTGGTGGACCGGACCGTCACCCCCGGTGGTGCGCGCCTTTTGGAACAGCGCATGGCCAGCCCTTCGCGCACGCTGGATGTGATCAGCGCGCGATTGGCGGCACTGGATTTCGCGGTCGAGGCGACGCAGCTTTCGCAGGACATCCGCGCAGCGCTGCGCAAGACGCCGGATCTGGACCGCGCTCTGTCCCGTCTGGCGCTGGAGCGCGGTGGTCCGCGCGATCTGGCCGCCATCCGCAACGGGCTGGTGCAGGCCGAAACCATCGCCGAGATGTGCGAAGGTCAGGATCTTCCCGAACTTATCGCGGGTGCCGTACGTGATCTTCTTGGCTTTGACGATCTTCTGTCGCTGCTTGATGCCGCGCTGATGGCCGATCCGCCGCTGCTGGCCCGTGACGGCGGGTTCATCGCGACCGGCTATGATCCGGAACTGGATGAGGCCCGCACCCTGCGCGATGAGGGACGCTCGATCATCGCCGGGATGCAGCAGAAATATGCGGAGCACACCGGCATCACCTCGCTGAAGATCAAGCACAACAACGTGCTGGGCTATTTCATCGAAACCACCGCGACCCATGCGGAGAAGATGTTGTCAG
This sequence comes from Phaeobacter sp. CAU 1743, assembly GCF_039839315.1. Lineage (NCBI taxonomy): Bacteria > Pseudomonadati > Pseudomonadota > Alphaproteobacteria > Rhodobacterales > Roseobacteraceae > Phaeobacter > Phaeobacter sp. CAU 1743. The sequence continues at coordinate 50,391 of NZ_JBDOQR010000008.1, forward strand.
CGCCGCTGTCCGAAACTTACATCCACCGTCAAACTACCGCAAATCAAGTGCGTTTCACCACGGTAGAGCTGAGCGAGATCGAAACCCGGATCCTGAACGCAGGAAACCGGGCGCTGGAGATCGAAAAACGGCTCTATGACAGGCTTTCTACCGCTATTCTGGACACCGCTGCGCGGCTCAACACCTCTGCCAAGGGGCTGGCAGAGCTGGATCTGGTCACCGCATTGGCCGATCTGGCGCGCGGCGAAAACTGGACCCGGCCAAAGGTGGACGCCTCCCGCGCGTTTCACGTGGAGGGCGGACGCCATCCGGTGGTGGAACAGGCGCTGCGGCAACAGGGCGGCGATACCTTCGTCGCCAACGATTGTGATCTCTCGGCCGGGGATGGCGCCGCGATCTGGCTGCTGACCGGTCCCAACATGGCCGGTAAATCGACCTTCCTGCGGCAGAACGCGCTGATCGCGCTGTTGGCGCAGATGGGCAGCTATGTTCCCGCCGAAGCCGCGCATATAGGGTTGATCAGCCAGCTGTTCAGCCGTGTCGGGGCCTCGGACGATCTGGCGCGCGGACGCTCGACGTTCATGGTCGAAATGGTGGAAACCGCCGCAATCCTGAACCAGGCCGATGACCGTGCTCTGGTGATCCTCGATGAAATCGGGCGCGGCACCGCGACCTATGATGGGCTGTCCATCGCCTGGGCCACGCTAGAACACCTGCACGAGGTGAACCAGGCCCGCGCCCTGTTTGCGACCCACTATCACGAGATGACCCAACTGGCCGGTAAGCTGGAAGGCGTCGAAAACGCCACCGTCACCGTCAAGGAGTGGGAGGGAGAGGTGATCTTCCTGCACGAGGTCAAAAAAGGCGCCGCCGACCGCTCCTACGGGGTGCAGGTGGCGCAGCTTGCCGGCCTGCCAGCTTCGGTTGTGGCACGGGCGCGCGATGTGCTGGATATGCTGGAACAAGGCAGCCGCGAAGGCGCTGGCGCAAAGATCCAGATCGACGATCTGCCGCTCTTTGCTGCTGCCCCGCCGCCACAACCCAAACCCGCCGCAGGTCCGTCACCTGTCGAGGAATTGCTGGAGAGTATCCACCCCGACGATCTGACCCCGCGCGAGGCACTGGAGGCGCTCTACCGTCTGAAAGACGCTACTGCGTAAATGCAAAGCCGTATTAATGCAAAAAGGCGACCCTGGCGGGTCGCCTTTTTCAACTCTGAATGCAGGGTCCGAAGCGATTTACACCAATAACCCCGGCAGCCTTATGCCGGTGTCGAGGAGACCCCGACCTGCGCCGGCCGCAGCAGGCGGTCGTGCAGCATGAAACCTTCGGCGGAAACCTGAATAATCTCTCCAGCCTTGGTGCCGGGCACCGGGGCTTCGAACATGGCTTCGTGCACCTGCGGGTCAAACTTGTCACCCACTGCGGGCGAGACAACGCGGATGCCGTGCTTTTCAAACACGCCCAGCAGCGCCCGCATGGTCAGCTCAACACCTTCGATCAGGGCCGAGGCCGCCTCTTTCTGTTCGTCGGTTACCGATTCAACCGCGCGCTTCATGTTGTCGAACACCGGCAGCATGTCACGGGCCAGCTTCGAGCCGCCATATTGCTCGGCTTCGCGGCGGGCCTTGTCGCCCCGCTTGCGCGAATTCTCGGCATCCGCCAGAGCGCGCATGAACCGGTCCTTCAGCTCATCACGTTCCGCCCGCAGGGCATCCAGCTCCAGCGCCGCGTCATCAAATTCTTCGGTCTGTGCCGCCAGCTCTTCTGCTTCGGCATTTGCGATATCGTCGAGAAAATCGTCGTTCTTGGGCTCTGCCATTTTTCACCTCTAACTCCGGTCTGACAGCAATTTGCCGACCAGTTGCGCCGTATAGTCCACGATGGGCACAATCCGTCCGTAGTTCAGGCGGGTCGGGCCAATCACCCCCACCGCGCCAATCACCTTTCGATCCGCGTTCATATAAGGAGACACCACCAAAGAGGAACCCGAAAGTGAGAAAAGTTTGTTCTCCGAGCCAATAAAAATGCGCACGCCCTCGCCCTCTTCGGTGAGTTCCAGGAATTCGGCAATATCCTGCTTGCGCTCCAGGTCGTCGAACAGGCTGCGGATCAGATCCAGTTCTTCTGTGACGCCATTATCCGCCAGCAGATTCGCGCGTCCCCGCACGATCAGACGCGCCTGGTCGCTGCCGTCTTCTTCCCAGGCGGCCAGACCGCTTTCGATCAGCTGATGCGCCAGGTTGTCGATCTGCTGCCGCCGGGTGGCGATCTCTTCCTGCATGTCGAGGCGCACGTCACTCAGCGTGCGCCCTTCGACGAGGGCATTCAGGAAATTGGCCGCCTCGCGCATCGAACTGGGCGTCTGCCCCGGCGGCGGGGTGAACAGCCGGTTTTCCACGTGACCATCGGAAAACACCAGCACCACCATCGCCCGGTCATGACCCAGCGAGACGAATTCGATATGGCGGATCTCTGCTTCATGCTTTGGCGTCAGGACCAGAGAAGCGCCCTGTGTCACCCCGGAAAGCGCCGCCCCGACACGGTCGAGCATACCGCTCACATCGCCGGAATTGCGACCCAGGGTGGCGTCGATCTTTTCGCGGTCCTGCGCCTTCAGATCCTCGACCTCCAGTAGGCCATCGACGAACATCCGCAGACCCAGCTGCGTTGGCACCCGTCCGGCGCTGACATGCGGGCTGTCGAGCAGGCCCAGAAACTCCAGATCCTGCATCACGTTGCGCACCGTCGCCGCGCTGACCTTTTCGCTCAGCGACCGGGTCAGGGTACGGCTGCCGACGGGATCGCCGCTTTCCAGATAGGATTCCACGACCGCCCGGAACACATCCCGCGACCGGTCGTTCATGTCTTTCAGGATATTGTTTGCGTCTGTCATGAGCATTTTCAGCGGTTACACGCTACATAGATAGGAAGGCTTTTCCGGATTGCCATTAAAGAGGCCCACACGCAAAGGTCAATCATGCTTGCATACCGCGCGCAGGCAGGGCTATCCGAAGGCCAGCAAAAAAAGGATTACTCATGCGACCCTCTGGACGACAATTGAACGAGATGCGCCCGATTTCCATCGAACCCGGATTCACCAAACATGCCGAGGGATCATGCCTGATCAAGGCTGGCGACACCCATGTTCTGTGCACCGCCACCATCGAAGACCGCCTGCCACCCTTTATCAAGGGATCCGGCCTTGGCTGGGTGACTGCGGAATACGGCATGCTGCCCCGCGCGACCAACACCCGGATGCGCCGCGAAGCCTCGGCTGGCAAGCAAGGCGGTCGTACCGTCGAAATCCAGCGCCTGATCGGCCGTGCCCTGCGCGCCGGCGTGGACCGCGTGGCCCTGGGTGAACGCCAGATCAGCATCGACTGTGACGTGCTGCAAGCCGACGGCGGCACCCGCTGCGCCTCGATCACCGGTGGCTGGGTGGCCCTGCGCCTCGCGGTCAACAAACTGATGAAGGCCGGCGATGTCAGCATCGATCCGCTGGTCGATCCGGTGGCAGCCGTGTCCTGCGGGATCTACGCCGGCCAGCCGGTTCTTGATCTGGACTACCCCGAAGATTCCGAAGCCGGCGTCGATGGCAACTTCATCATGACCGGATCCGGAAAACTGATCGAAGTTCAGATGTCCGCCGAAGGATCGATGTTCTCGCGCGAGCAGATGAATTCCCTGATGGATCTGGCCGCAAAAGGCACCGCCGAGCTGGCAGAAATGCAAAAGGCAGCCTGCGCATGACCCGGAAGTTTGAAGGCGACCGTCTGTTGATCGCCACGCATAACAAAGGCAAGCTTGAGGAGATGGCACATCTCCTCAAGCCCTTTGGCGTCGCCGTTGTCGGCGCCGCCGAAATGGATCTGCCGGAACCCGAAGAGACCGAGGACACCTTTGTCGGCAACGCCCGGATCAAGGCGCATGCCGCCGCCAAGGCAACTGGCCTCCCTGCCCTGTCGGACGATTCAGGGATCACCATCGACGGCCTTGATGGGGCGCCTGGCGTCTACACCGCAGACTGGGCAGAAACCGGCAATGGCCGCGACTTCATGATGGCCATGACCCGCGCCCATGAAGAGCTGGAAGCCAAGAACGCCCCCCACCCGCGTACCGCGCAGTTCCGCTGCACGCTGGTTCTAGCTTGGCCCGATGGTCACGACGAGGTGTTCGAGGGCGTCGCCCCCGGTCATCTGATCTGGCCGATCCGTGGCGAGGCTGGTTTCGGCTATGATCCTATGTTCATTCCCGATGGGCACGACGTGACCTTTGCCGAGATGGACCGCTGGGAAAAGAACAAGATCAGCCACCGCGCCAATGCCGTAGCGAAGTTCATCAAAGGGTGTTTCGGGGAATGACCCATCCCGTGGATGACTGGCGCAATGGGGGCTTTGGCCTCTATGTGCACTGGCCCTTTTGTCAGGCCAAATGCCCCTACTGCGATTTCAACAGCCACGTCACCGCGAATATTGACCAAAGCGTCTGGGTCAAAGCCTATCAATCCGAGCTGGCACGTGTGTCCGAACAGCTTCAGGGCCGGGTGCTGAATTCGATCTTCTTTGGCGGCGGCACACCTTCGCTGATGCATCCAGACACCGTTGCCGCCGTGATCGAGGCCGCGCGAGATATCTGGCCCTTCGCCAATGACATCGAAATCTCGCTCGAAGCAAACCCCGGATCGGTCGAGGCTGGCCGATTTGCAGGCTATCGCGACGCCGGAGTGAACCGGATCTCGATGGGTATTCAGGCGCTCAACGACACGGATTTGCGCCGCCTGGGCCGTATCCATTCCGCGGCCGAGGCCAAAGCCGCCTTTGACATTGCGCGCAATTGTTTTGACCGTGTCAGTTTCGACCTGATCTATGCCCGGCAAGGTCAGACGCCGCAGGACTGGCAGGCAGAGCTGACCGAAGCGCTGTCTATGTCCATCGACCACCTGTCGCTCTATCAGCTGACGATCGAAGAAGGCACCGCCTTTGGCGACCGCTATGCCCGGGGTAAGCTGCGGGACCTGCCCAGCGATGACAGCGCCGCAGACATGTACCAGCTGACACAGGACATATGCGCCGCCCATGGCATGCCCGCCTATGAGGTTTCTAACCATGCGGTTCCCGGCGCGGAGAGCCGCCACAACCTGATTTACTGGCGCTACGGCGACTATGTGGGCATCGGCCCCGGCGCCCATGGTCGTATCACTCTGGATGGCGCCCGCTATGCCACCGAAACCCACCGCGCCCCCGGCGCCTGGCTGGAGGCGGTATCCAAAGGTTCTGGCGAAAACCTGCGGGAAGCCCTGGAGCGCGAGGATGCCGCTGTCGAATGCCTGATGATGGGGATGCGCCTGCGGGAAGGGCTGGATATGGAGCGCTATGCAGAACTCTCTGGCACGCCGCTGAACGCTGACAAGCTGCAGGACCTTGCCAAGATGGGAATGATCTCTATCTCAGGACAAAGACTGCATGCCACGGACAAGGGACGTGCAGTGCTCAACGCGATCCTTCGCGATCTCTTGGTGGACTGACCCAATGCGCTATATCTACGCCGGACTAGGGATTTGTTGCGTAGCATTGGCAATCGTTGGCGTCATTCTGCCCCTGCTCCCGACCGTGCCCTTCTTGCTTCTGGCAACATTCTTTTTCGCAAACTCTTCGGAGCGGCTGCACGACTGGATCATCTCTCACAACATCTTCGGGCCAATGATCCTGGATTGGCGCGAAAACGGTGCCATCCGACCAACCGCAAAAAAGGCGGCAACCGGATCGATTGCCGCCGTCTTTCTGTTGTCTCTGATGCTGGGCGCCCCCTCCCACATCCTGATTATTCAGGCGGTGGTTCTGTCAGGCGTGCTGACCTTTATCTGGTCGCGCCCTAACGGCTGAGCAGATTGCAAAGCTCATCCAACTGATCAAGCGTCTCATAGCTGATCGTCACCGAGCCGCTCTCCCCGCCCGCGATATGATCAATCGACACCTTCATCCGCAGCATCGCTGACAGATCGCCTTCAAGCGCGCGGGTATCCGCGTCTTTCTCCACCTCTTTGCGCGGTTTTTTCGGAGAAGAGTTGGTGGTGGTACCCGCAGCATCCTTTTTCACCAGATTCTCGGTCGCGCGGACGGACAGCCCGCCTTTGACGATTTTCTTGGCCAGTTCCGATGCATGGTCCGACGTAATCAGCGCCCGCGCGTGGCCGGCGGACAATTTCCGTTCCTGAACAAGCTGTTGCACGTCGGAAGGCAGGTGAAGAAGCCGCACGAGGTTGGCAATATGGCTGCGGCTTTTGCCCAAAGCCTCGGCCATTTTTTCCTGGGTATGGCCGAATTTTTCCATCAGCTGTTTATAGCTCTGCGCCTCTTCCATCGCATTCAGGTCTGACCGCTGAATGTTTTCAATGATGGCGACTTCGAGCATTTCAACGTCGTCATAGTCCCGGATCAGAACCGGAACCTCATGCAACTGCGCCGCCTGCGCGGCCCGCCAGCGCCGTTCACCAGCCACGATCTCGTACATACCGCCATCGCGCGGACGCACGATCAGCGGCTGCAAGACGCCCTTTTCCTTGATAGAGGCCGTCAGGTCATCCAGATCTTCTTGAAGAAACTGCCGACGGGGCTGATCAGGGTTGGCGGTAACCTTCTCGATTGGCACCAATACTTCGGCATTGCGGGGTGCTTCGGCTTGGGTGCTGACGGGTTCCGGGTTCACATCGGCCATCAGCGCCGACAATCCACGTCCCAATCCGCGAGGTTTGTTCTTTTTTTCTGTCATGGTGCCCTCCCCTTTATGCTGCCAGTCTTTGATGATTGGCGACTATTTCTTCTGCCAGTGCCCGGTACGCCCGCGCCCCCAGCGAGTTCGTATCGTAGTTCAGGACTGGTAGCGCATAGGACGGCGCCTCGCTCACCCGTACATTCCGGGGAATCACAGTCCGGAAAACCAGCTCACCCAGGTTGTCACGCGCATCCTGTTCAACCTGTTGCGAAAGATTATTGCGACGGTCGTACATCGTCAGCACCACACCTTCGATCCTCAGATTCGGGTTTGCCGCTTGTCTCACCTCGCGGATCGTCAGCATTAACTGCGATACGCCCTCAAGCGCGAAGAACTCACTTTGCAGCGGGATAAGAACCGAATGCGCGGCGACCATGGCATTCACTGTAAGCAGGTTCAGCGAAGGCGGGCAATCGATCAGGATGTAATCCCATTCGTATTCGTCCATCGCCGTCTGTCGCAGGGCGTCATGCAATAGGAAGCTACGTTTTTCGTTGGACACCAGTTCGATATCGGCGGAACTCAGATCCACCGTCGCTGGAATAACGCAGAGATCCTCGATCTCAGTTGTCCGAATAACCTCGGACAGCGGCGCATCATCAACCAAAAGATCGTAGGTAGTGTAATCCCGATCATCGGCCTCAATTCCCAGGCCGGTGGATGCATTCCCCTGCGGGTCCAAATCAACGACCAAGACACGCAATCCGCCTTCGACCAGGGCCGCGGCGAGGTTTATTGCCGTCGTTGTCTTACCTACTCCACCCTTTTGATTAGCAACCGCGATGATACGTGGCCCATCCGGGCGGGATAAGTCAGACACGAGCAACTCCCTCTATTTTCAGTACGACCGCGTCGGGTTCAGTTAAACTTGTAATCGGTTCGAAATCGAATCGCCATCGTTGCCGCGCGTTATCCACTTCTTTTTTCCAGTTTGCACCTTTTGGGAACAAGGCGGTGCCTGTCGGGCTGAGGTGACGTTCAGAAAACTCAAGAAGAAGCGACAGATCCGCAAGCGCCCGCGCAGACAGAACATCCGCATTTTGCGGGTCCGCTTGCTCTATTCGCTTTGAAATTACGGTAAGTTTCGCCCCGCACTCCCGTGCCGCCGTACGCAGGAAGGCCGACTTTCGTTGATCCGATTCGATCAGCGTAACCTTGGTATTCGGAGATTCCTCTGCCGCCATAATAGCGACGATAACACCTGGAAGGCCACCGCCACTTCCTATATCAACCCAGTGGTTTGGCGGAGAAACACATCGGAAAACCTGGACCGAATCGATGATATGACGGGTCCAAAGGTCATCCAGGCTGTTCCGGGAAACTAGGTTGATCTTCGGATTCCATTTTAGCAAAACTTGTTCGAATATTTTCAGCCGGTCGAGTGTTTCACGTGAAACATTTAGCCGTTCCAACAAAGCTTCGGTTGTCATGCAGTACGGCTCCGTAGGGTGGAACTTTTCCGCAACCTTGCCAAAAGCAGGGCCAGTGCAGCCGGCGTCATCCCATCCAGACGTGCTGCCTGCGCCAGGTTTTCAGGCCGGGCTCGCTCCAGTTTTTGTTGCAACTCGTTGGAAAGACCTTCGATCCCGACGTATTCAAAATCCCTCGGGATTAGATAGCTCTCATCCCGCTTTAGCGCTGCGATCTCCCGCTCCTGCCGGTCGATGTAATTTGCATAAAGCGCGTCACGCTCCAACTGGCGTCGTGTTGCAGTATCGCTGTTCGCGAGTTCAGGTAGCAAAGGAAAAAGATCTTCGAACGACACATCGGGAAACGCCAGGACGTCCAAGCCGGTCCGTTTATTGCCATCCTGATTAACGCGGATACCAGCCTCGGAAACCTGTTTTGGAGTGAACACCGACTTAGTCAGAACACCACGCGCAGTATCCAGGCGCTCCATCTTCTTTTGGAACATTTCTTTGCGGGCCTGCCCCGCGCAACCAACATCAATCGCCAGAGGCGTGAGCCGTTGATCCGCATTGTCGGCCCGGAGGGACAAACGGAATTCCGCGCGGGAAGTAAACATCCGGTAGGGTTCCGTCACGCCATTCGTGGTTAGGTCATCGACCATAACCCCAATGTAGCTGCCGGAGCGACCAAAGACGATCGGGTCTTCCTCCCTGCTCCGCCGCGCAGCATTGAGGCCTGCGACCAGGCCCTGCGCAGCGGCCTCTTCATATCCGGTTGTACCGTTAATTTGTCCAGCCAAGAACAAGCCGGAAACTTCCTTGAGTTCCAAACCCAGTGTTAGCGCCCGCGGATCAATGTAATCGTACTCAATGGCATATCCGGGTTGAATGATCTTGGCGTCTTCCAGGCCAAAGATCGAATGCACGTAGTCCTCTTGCACATCCACCGGCAAGCTCGTCGAAATCCCGTTTGGATAAACGGTGTTGTCGTCGGCGCCCTCTGGTTCCAGAAAGATCTGGTGCGATGTTTTATCGGCAAACCTGACGACCTTATCTTCAATCGAGGGGCAATACCGCGGTCCGACCCCTTCGATATGACCGCCGTACATAGCAGATCGTTCAAGGTTTTCCCGAATGATCTCATGCGTCTTTTCGTTGGTGTGCGTGATTCCACAGGACACCTGTTTTGCGCTCACCTGGGTGGTTGAAAAGGAAAAGAACGTTGGATCATCATCCCCGGGCTGCGATTCCAATTCATCCCAACGAATCGTTGTTCCGTCCAACCGAGGCGGCGTACCGGTCTTGAGGCGTCCCAACGGTAATTCAAAGCTATCGAGACGCTCTGCCAGGCTGACCGACGGCTTATCGCCCATACGGCCGCCAGGTCGCGACACATCTCCGATATGAATAACACCACGCAGGAACGTCCCAGAGGTAAGAATGACAGCCTTCGCCGGGATTTGAGATCCATCAGCCAAGACGACGCCGGTTACCGTTTGGCCGGACATGATGAAATCGGTCGCTTCACCTTCGATAATGTCGAGACAGTCCTGCTGTTCGGTAAGCTTGAGCATCTCCCGACGATAGATTGCTCGGTCGGACTGGGCGCGAGGGCCTTGGACGGCCGGTCCCTTCCGCCGATTCAGGAGTCGGAACTGAATGCCGGCAAGGTCGGCAACACGCCCCATGACGCCGTCAAGAGCGTCAATTTCCCGCACGAGGTGACCTTTGCCCAAACCGCCAATAGCCGGGTTACAGGACATCACGCCAATGCCTTCGCGTTTCAACGTGATGAGGGCGGTGTTTACACCCATCCGAGCGGCCGCATGAGCAGCTTCGGTGCCGGCGTGGCCACCGCCGATTACAACAACGTCATAGGCTGAATGTTTCACGTGAAACACTCCTCATTTTCCAAGGCAGAAGCTCGAGAAAATCTCATCTAGGAGATTTTCAACTCCGACACGTCCAACCAACAGTTCAAGCGATCGGATTGCTGATCGCATATCCTCAGCCGCAAGATCATAATGCTCCGGTCCCAGCTCGAGAACCGATTGCGCCTGATGTAAGCTCTTCAACGCGGAAGACAAAGCCTCCCTGTGGCGATTTCGGGTGGAGATCCCTGGATGAGCCGAGCGCGACTTCAAAACCGTCGCAATGTGCTCAACTAGCCTATCGATCCCCTGCCCCGTTTTCCCGGAAATTGCATCTTCCGCATCATCCCGAGCATCCGCTTTTGGCAGCAGGCGAATATCTCCGTCCTGCATTTCCACGTCAGGCGTTTCGCTAGCTTCTGCCAGAAATACACGGATATCAGCATTCTCAGCCCTCTTCCGCGCCAAGGCAATACCAATGCTTTCGACGTGATCCTCGGTATCGCGCAGGCCGGCTGTATCCAGAAGTGTGACCGGAAGGCCAGCAAGATCCATCTTCACTTCGATAATATCCCGCGTGGTGCCAGCGTATTCCGACGTAATGGCTGCCTCACGTCCCGCAAGCGCATTCAGCAGTGTCGACTTCCCGACGTTTGGAGCACCAACGATGGCCACCTCAAACCCAGAACGGATGCGTTCGGCGATTTTGACGCCAGCGACCTCGGTTTCCAAATCCTTTTGAACGCCTGCGAGGAGGCTCGATACCTCGGGCGTAACATCCACCGGAACCTCTTCATCCGCGAAATCAATGGTGACTTCGATCAAAGAGGCTGCCCGGATCAGGTCGCTCCGCCACCGTTCGGCCAGTTGCCCAATTGCCCCAGACAGCACTACCTGGGCCTGTTTGCGCTGCGCCTTGGTTTCGGCATCGATCAAATCGGCAAGACCCTCGACCTGCGCCAGATCCAGCTGACCGTTCTCCAGCGCGCGACGCGTGAACTCACCCGGTTCTGCCTGACGCAATCCGTCGATTTCGCCAAGCGCATCCAACACAGCAGAAACCACTGCCGTACTACCATGCACCTGAAATTCAACGACATTTTCACCGGTAAAGCTATGCGGTGCGGCGAAACTCAGTACCAGCGCCTCATCCAGAGGATCACCTGCCGCATCCGTCAGCACCCGCAGTCCCCGTCCAGGAACCGGCACCGCAGTTACGCAAAGCGCGTTCATCGCCTCCAGCGCCTGTGGGCCAGAGACACGAATAACCGATACCCCGGCCTTCCCCTGAGCAGAGGCCAACGCAAAGATCGTATCCATGTGTGGCCGTCCTTTCCTGAGCCGCCGGGTCCTAGGTGTTCATCGAATCGAAGAATTCAGAGTTGGATTTGGTTTGTTTAAGTTTCGACAGCAGGAATTCAATGGCGTCCGTGGTACCCATCGGGTTGAGAATTCGCCGCAAAACAAAGGTCTTAGCCAGATCCCCCTTGTCGACCAGCAGGTCTTCCTTCCGGGTGCCCGACTTGAGAATGTCGATCGCCGGGAAGACGCGTTTGTCGGCAATTTTACGATCCAGGACCAGTTCGGAGTTACCGGTGCCTTTGAATTCTTCGAAGATGACCTCGTCCATGCGGCTGCCGGTATCGATCAGCGCGGTTGCGATAATGGTCAGCGATCCGCCTTCTTCGATGTTCCGGGCAGCACCGAAGAAGCGTTTCGGCCGCTGCAGGGCGTTGGCGTCGACACCGCCGGTCAGAACTTTCCCCGAGGACGGAACCACGGTGTTAAAGGCCCTACCAAGTCTTGTGATCGAGTCCAAAAGAATCACAACATCTCGTTTATGTTCCACCAGACGCTTAGCCTTTTCGATGACCATTTCCGACACCGCAACGTGGCGCGTGGCGGGCTCGTCAAAGGTGGAGGAAACGACCTCTCCCTTGACCGAGCGCTGCATGTCGGTGACTTCTTCGGGGCGTTCGTCGATCAGCAGAACGATCAGGTAACATTCCGGGTGGTTTTTCTCGATCGAGTTCGCAATGTTCTGCAAAATCACGGTCTTACCGGTCCGCGGCGGCGCCACGATCAGGGAGCGCTGACCCTTACCGATGGGCGCGACCAGGTCGATCACACGGGCGGATTTATCCTTGATCGTTGGATCTTCGACTTCCATTTTCAGCCGCTCATCCGGGTACAGCGGCGTCAGGTTATCGAATGCGATCTTGTGACGGGCCTTTTCGGGCTCTTCAAAGTTAATCTTGGTGACGTTGGTGAGCGCAAAATAGCGTTCATTTTCCAGCGGCGCCTTGATCTGCCCTTCGACGGTATCACCCGTGCGCAGGGAATACTGACGAATCATGTCAGGCGAGACGTAGATGTCATCGGGACCGGGCAGATAGTTCGCTTCGGGCGAGCGCAGGAAACCGAATCCGTCTTGCAGAACTTCCAGAACGCCGTCGCCGGCAATGTCCCATCCTTCATCTGCGCGTTCACGCAGGATCTGGAACATCATCTCGCCCTTGCGCATGGTCGAGGCGTTTTCGATCTCCAGATCTTCAGCCATGGACAAAAGGTCCTTGGGGCTTTTCGCTTTCAGATCGGAAAGATTCAGGGATTGGACGGTCATCTACATACAGCCTTTGCGTCCCCGGCATCGGGGAGAGGTGTCATTATCAAATCGGAAGACACGAATGCCCGGACGGGCCCGTTGAGGGCCATACATAGGGGCATGTCCACGATGAGTCAAATACCGCCTCAGAGGCCGCCTGAGGCAATGCTTGCAACTGTGGCACGCCCGACCCTGTCAGGGGCGTAAGATCGGCCTCAGAACTTGAAAATGACCGATATGACGATGACCACCATCAGGAGCGTCGGCACTTCGTTTGCCATCCTGAACTGTCTTCCCGTCAGGCGGTTCCGCCCGGCTTCGAAATCCTTGATGCGCCAGACAAGCCAGGTGTGAAACAGCGTCATACCGATTACACAGGCGCCTTTGGTCCAAGGCCATATATAGGACCAGTCGATCATCCCTGGCGTAAAGACGATGAAAAGGCCGGCGAGCCAGGCGGTGTGCATCGCAGGGCGCATGATCACCTTCATGAGCTTCTGTTCCATGGTCAGGAACACCGGACCCGTCTGTGGCACCTTCTCAGCCTGCTCCACGTGATACACGAACAGACGTGGGAGATAGAAGAGACCCGCCATCCAGCTGAGCACGGCCATGATATGGAGCGACTTTGCATAGGGGTACAGGGTGTACATCCAGTCTGTCAGGTCCATGCGTGTCTTCTCCGCCGTTCGTTTGGGTCACCCTAAAATAAATAAGAAAGATTTAAAGGATGATGTTTTTGTAGGGCCCCCTGTTTTCCGTGGATTACTGAGTGCTTCCTTCCCTTATCCCCAGCGTGGACAAGATTCCACCAGCTGGCGGCTTGAAAGGGTATAAGAATCCTTAACGGCCTTTGTTTTATGGATCGTTAAGTGTTTCTTAACCTTGAGCATCATGGGGATAACTAAGGGATCGATTGTGAAGTTCTGGGATATCCCCGGGTTTGAAGTTATCCCAATCCACGCGGGATGGATGCGGGTGAAACTGGGATGGAATCCGGGCTTTGCCTGTGGGCTTGCCAAAACCGGGGAAAACCATACAAAACGTCCTTAACTTCCGAACCGCTTTCCCACGGGGTTTTCCACATGACTGCCCACATCGTGCTCGCCTCCGGGTCCAGTATCAGGGCCCAGCTGCTGCGGCAGGCAGGCATTCCCTTTGAAACAGATGTGCCGCGTCTTGATGAAGATAGCATCAAGGCAGCCTTGCTGGCAGAGGGCGCGCCGCCCCGGGATATCGCCGATGCCCTGGCCGAGGCAAAAGCCCGCAAGATCAGCAGTAAACATCCCGGTCAGATGGTGATCGGCTGCGATCAGGTGCTTGATTTCAGGGGAAAACTTCTGTCCAAACCGCGTTCTGCCGAAGAGGCGCTGTCGCAGCTTTGTGAGATGCGCGGACAGCGGCATATGCTATTGTCCGCGGCGGTGATCTACCGCGATGGAGAACCATTGTGGCGCCACGTTGGTCAGGTCCGGTTGCTGATGCGCAAAGCCTCGGATGAGTATCTGCGTGATTATGTGGCCCGCAACTGGGACAGCATCCGCCACGCCGTTGGCGCCTACAAACTGGAAGAGGAAGGCGTGCGGCTGTTCGCCAGTATCGATGGTAGCTATTTTAATGTCTTGGGCCTGCCGCTGACTGAACTTATAAACTACCTTGGACTGCAGGGGATTATCGATCAATGAATGCCGTGAAGATACCTCTGGCCGGGGTCATTGGATGCCCGGTGGCCCATTCACGTTCGCCGCAGATCCAGAACCATTGGCTCCGCAAATACGGAATCGCCGGACATTATGTGCCGATGCACGTGGAACCGCAGGATCTTGAAACCGTGATCCGCGCGCTGCCAAAGGCCGGCTTTGTCGGGGCTAATGTGACCTTACCACACAAGGAAACGGTGATGGCAATCGCCGACAAGGTTACGGATCGTGCCACGCTGATGGGGGCGGCGAACACGCTGATCTTCCGCGAAGATGGATCGGTTCTGGCTGATAATACAGATGGGTATGGCTTTATCACCAATCTGCATCAGGGTGCACCGGATTGGAAACCGGACGCAGGTCCTGCGGTGGTTCTGGGCGCCGGCGGCGCCTGCCGCGCGGTGGTTGCCTCGCTGATCGAGGCTGGCGTGACCGAGATCATGCTGACCAACCGAACCCGAGAACGTGCGGACAAGCTGCACAAGGAATTCGGCAAACGTATCAAGGTTGTGGATTGGGTTCTGGCTGGCAATATCGTCGAAGAAGCCGCGCTGGTGGTGAATACCACCTCACTCGGGATGGAAGGGAAGCCGCGCCTGAGGGTGCCGATGGACGGTTTGCGCCCGGGCTGCGTTGTGACCGATCTGGTCTATACCCCGCTGAAAACAGATATGTTGCAAGCCGCAGAGGACGCAGGTTGCACCGTTGTCGACGGTCTCGGCATGCTGCTGCACCAGGCTGTTCCGGGCTTTGAACGCTGGTTTGGCAAACGGCCCGAAGTGGATGAGGAAACACGGGCGGCAGCACTGGCATGACGTTTAAACTGGGTCTCACCGGCTCCATCGGGATGGGCAAAAGCACCACGGCAAAGATCTTTGCCGAACTGGGCTGCGCGGTCTGGGATGCGGATGCGGCGGTGCATCGTCTTTATGCGCCAGGCGGCGCTGCTGTCGCACCGATGCAGGCGCAGTTCCCGGAGGCAATTGTCGACGGTGCGGTGGATCGGAGTGCGCTGAAGGACATCATTGCCCGTGACCCCTCTGCCCTGCCCCGGATCGAAAAGATCGTGCATCCGCTGGTCGGGGAAGATCGTGCCGAATTTCGCCGTACTGCTGCCAGCGATATCCTAGTCTTCGATATTCCGCTGTTGTTTGAAACCGGCGGTGAGGCTGCGATGGACGCGGTGGCCTGCGTCACCGTGGATGCGGAAACCCAGAAACAGCGGGTTCTGGACCGTGGCACAATGACGGTTGAGCAATTCGAGCAGATCCTGCAGAAACAGATGCCAATCGAAGAGAAACGCGCCCGCGCCGATTACGTGATCGAGACTGACACGCTGGAACACGCCCGCGCGCAGGTGGAACAGATCCTGGCCGAGATCAGGAGAAAGATGGCAGATGCGTGAGATCGTTCTGGATACCGAGACCACGGGGTTTGATCCGTTTTCCGGGGATCGGATCGTCGAAATCGGTGCGGTGGAACTCTATAATCACATGCCCACCGGCAGGACCTATCACGAATACATCAACCCCGAGCGCGACATGCCTGAAGAGGCTTTTGGCGTGCACGGCATCGGTCCGGACCTGCTGAGCCCGCCGCAGACGCCGGCACCGGGGGCGGTCACGCTGCGCGATAAACCGGTGTTCGCCAAGATCGGTCAGGGGTTTCTGGATTTCGTCGGTGATGCGCGGCTGGTGATCCACAATGCCAGCTTTGACATGAAGTTCCTGAACGCGGAACTGGGCTGGATGAACCTGCCGCAATTGCCGATGGAACAGGCGATCGACACGCTGGCCATGGCGCGCAAACGGTTTCCCGGCTCACCGGCAACACTGGATGCCCTGTGCCGCCGGTTCAGCATCGATAACTCCAACCGAACGCTGCACGGCGCGCTTCTCGACTCGGAAATCCTGGCCGAGGTCTATCTGGAGCTGATCGGCGGCCGCCAGCCTGATTTCGCTCTGTCCAGCAGCGGCAGCGGATCGGATACCGCAGCGGTAGACAGCAATTGGCGCCCGGAACCACGGCCCACTCCCCTGCCCTCGCGCCTGACGGCCGAGGAAAAAGCTGCCCATGATGACTTTGTGGAAAAACTGGGCGAAGACGCGCTTTGGGTTTCGGCACAGTCCTGAAATATTGTCCCGACAAATAAAAAACGCTGCCGGCCTGACCGACAGCGTTTTGAAATCTCAGAGCAATAAATTGCCTTATTGCGTCGGCTGGGTTTCGGCCTGACGGCGTGCCAGCTCGTTGCGGTAGATCGCAACGAAGTCGATGTTGTCGAGGTTCAGCGGCGGGAAGCCACCGTCGCGGGTCACGTCGGACACGATGCGGCGCAGGAACGGGAAGGTCATGCGCGGGCATTCGATCAGCAGGAAGGGGTGCAGCTGATCGTCCGGAACACCCTGAATGTTGAAGACGCCGACATATTCCAGCTCCAGAACGAACAGAACCTCGCCGCCGTCCTTGTTCTTGGACTCGACAGTCAGCTTGGTCATCACTTCGTACTGATGATCTGCTGCGCGTTTCTTGGCGTCCAGATTGACCTGAACGTTCACGTCGGGCTGAACTTCACCGGCAGCGCCCTTTTGCGCCATCACGTTTTCGAACGACATGTCGCGGATGAACTGACCCAGAATGTTCATCTGGACCTGGGGCTGCTGCGGGGCTGCTGCTGCGCCCTCGGGGGTGTCGTTTTCGGCCATGGAGATACTCCTGAAAATATATCTTTGCCGATTGCTTAGCAGCTTGGCGCGGGTATCTCAACGGTCTGTCCGACCGTGGCAAACAGCAGGATACAATGAGCTTTGACGGTGCCTTATTTGGGGCCGTCTTCCGGACCTTTGACCCAGCCGGATGGGCCGTCACCGGGGCGTCTGGGTGTCACATCTTCGTATTCGCCATCAATCACATCGCCGGGTTGTCCGGGCCGACGCTGCCCGGGATGCTGTGCATGGCCATGGGGGCCGTGGGGCCCACCGGGCCGGGCCTGTCCAGGTCCCATTCCGGCGCCCATTTCAAACTGTGCGACGGTCACCCGTTTGCTGATGTAGCGGAACACCGCGATCCGTACCGGCGGCATCAGCAGCGCAAAGCCCACCGCATCGGTGAAAAAACCGGGTGTCAGCAGCAAGGCGCCGGCGAATAGGATCATCGCCCCATGCGCCAGCGGTTCAGCCGGGTCCGACAGGGTCTGGAACGAGGACCGCAATTGGCCCATGGCCAGACGTCCCTGCGAGCGCACAAGCGAGGTTCCCAGAATGGCGGTCAGCACCACGATGGCCAGCGTCGGCCACAGGCCGATCATCCCGCCAACCTGTACAAACAGGGCGATTTCAACCAGTGGCACCATCAGAAAGGCCAGAAAAAGATACATTTTGGGGTCCTTGGATCTTGCGCTGAACGGTGGACTTGGCCCCACCCGTCACCTACATAAGAGCAGTCCGCTTTGGTTTCAAACAAGGCACCAATGCCTAGCACGAGGTTCACATGGAGTCGCCCTTGATTCAGATTTTGGTTTTGGCCGGCATCGCCGTCTTTCTGATCCTGCGCCTAAAAAACGTTCTGGGCACCCGTGAAGGGTTCGAAAAGCCCACCCAGCCGCAGCAGGCCCCGGCAGAGAAACGCCGCCCCGACTTCGAAGTGATCGAAGGTGGTCCGGATCTGGATATCACTGATTACGTCGCCGAAGGCTCGCCCCAGGCCGACGCGCTGGCCGCGATGAAGCGGGCCGAGCCGTCGTTCCAGGTGCAGGATTTCGTGCATGGCGCGCGTGGCGCCTATGAGATGATCCTGATGGGCTTTGAAAACGGCGATCTTGACGATCTGGAGCCGCTGCTGGCTGCCGACGTCTACGAAAGCTTTGTCGATGCAGTGGCGCAGCGCGAAGATCAGGGCCTGACTATCGAAGCCGAATTTATTGGCGTGCGTGAAACCACCCTGGCGGATGCCCAGTTTGATGAAAGCACCCGCACCGCCGAAATCACCATGCGGTTCGTGGCTGAATTGACCTCGGTCGTGCGCAACAGCGAAGGTGAGATCGTCGAAGGCGATCCGAAGGCCGTAAAACGCCAGAAGGACACCTGGGTCTTTGCCCGTTCGATGGGCGCCGACGATCCGAACTGGCAACTGGTGGCCACGGACGCATGATTGGGGCGCTACGGGCGGCATTCCGGGCAGCAGCCATTATTGGTGCTGCCATGACCGCTTCGGGCGCATCCGGCGAGACTGCCTATTCCATATTGAATTTCTCACAGTTGGACGGCTGGGACAGGGACAACCACGCAGAGGCGCTTGAGGTGTTTCTGGGGACCTGTCCCGACCTTGACGACCCCGATTGGCAAAGCCTTTGCGCGCTGGCGCAATCGCAGACGCCCGCCGGGGCCAAGCAATTCTTCGAGCTGTTCTTTCGCCCTGTCCTGATCGAGGACGGCGCAGATCCCCTGTTCACCGGCTATTTCGAACCGGAATTGCAGGGGTCGCGTTATCGGACGGACCGGTTTCGTTATCCTGTCTACAAAATGCCAAACGAAGCGCGTCAGACCAACCTGTGGCTGCCGCGCCGCGATATCCTGACAAGTGGTGTCATGGATGGGCGCGGGCTGGAAATCGCCTGGGTCGATGACCCGGTTGAGCTGTTCTTTCTGCAAATTCAGGGCTCAGGCCGGATCAAGATGCCCGATGGTGCTTCGGTTCGCGTCGGTTATGGGGGGGCCAATGGGCACCCTTATAAATCGGTTGGCGCTGAAATGGTCCGGCGCGGCATCTACAAGGCGCATCAGGTCAGCGCCCAGGTGATCAAGGCCTGGGTGCGGCGCAATCCCATGGCGGGACATGAGCTGCTGATGCACAACCCGTCTTATGTGTTCTTCCGCGAGGTGAAAAAAGTGCACCCGTCGAAGGGGCCATTGGGGGCGATGAACCGTTCGGTTACGGCGATGCGCAGTATCGCGGTGGATCCGAAGTATACGCCCCTGGGGGCGCCGGTCTGGGTGGAAAAGGACGGGGCGGAGCCGATGCGCCGCCTGATGATCGCGCAGGATACCGGATCGGCGATCAAGGGCGCGCAGCGGGCGGATATATTCTTTGGCACCGGGGATGGCGCCGGCGAGGCGGCTGGCCGTCTGCGGGATCCGGGGCGGATGATCGTTTTCCTGCCCATTCAACGCGCCTATGCGATGTTGCCGGAAGATTTCTGATGACCCGGCGCAAACTGACATCGGATGAAATCGACCTTTGGCACCAGGTCGTCAAACACGCGGAGCGTCTGCATCCGGGCAGTCATACGACGCCGCCTGATTTGCCGTTGCCCAAGCCAAAGCCGAAAAAGACGCCGCATCCGCACTCCGAACCCCAGATCGAAGCCTTCCGCCTGGGCAGCCGGGCGCCATCCAAGCCTGGCAAACACGATCTGAAGAAACCTGTGGCGCAATCGCTGTCTTCGGCGCCGGTGCAGATGGATGAAAAGGCGTTTCGGCGGATGAAACGCGGCAAGCTGCGTCCCGAGGGCAAGCTGGACCTGCATGGCATGCGGGTGGATACGGCGCACCCTGCCCTGACTCGGTTCATTCTGTCAGCGCAGGCCTCGGGGAAGCGGCTGGTGCTGGTCGTGACTGGCAAGGGCAAGGACCGGGACGAGCCGGGACCCATCCCCACCCCGCGCGGCGTGCTGCGTCACCGGGTGCCGCAGTGGCTGGCCTTGCCACCGCTGTCGCAGGCGGTGTTGCAGGTGACGCCGGCCCATATCAGCCACGGCGGTGAGGGTGCCTATTACGTCTATCTGCGGCGCGGACGCTGATCGTCGCGCGGTTATCGCTGGCTGTCCGTGATATCGATGAGCGACAGATCCTGAATCTGCTTTTTCTCCACCACCGGTGGCGGCAGCACCCCATCAAAGATCAACCCTTTGCGTGAAAACGCTTGCGAGGATTGCCGCGCCGAACTGAGGATCGCGAGGAGCGCGGGCGAAGTGCCAGCAACCAAATGACCAGAGCTGGCGGAATCGGCGAAATCGGTGGTGTCGATGATGCTGATCGGCAAATCTTCCAGACCATCGGTCGATCCCAGATTACCCAGCCGCCCGCGGCTGGACGTGCCCCGCAGCCGTTGCGACAGGGTCAAAATCTTGTCCTTGCGGGAAATGAAAACCAGAAATGGCTGCGGAACCGGGGTGAGGCGGCTCATCTGGCTGCGAAAGACGTCCAGATCCAGATCCGGCGACATCAGCACCACGCCGTCAAGGTTCCTGTCAGACCAGCCGGGTGTGCGGATTTCAATCTGGCGCAATGTCTCCATCGCCAGCATCGACCCCATGGAATGCGCCACCAGAACGATCCGCCGCGCGTTGCTTTTGCTGAGTTGTTTCAGCAGCCGTTCCAGCCCGTCGCGGGCAAACATCACGCTGTCGGCATCATAAGCATAGCCAAGCGGACTGCCGAGGCTGGGCCAGGAATAGACCACGGTGGCGCCGGGAACCTTGGTATCATGGGTCAGCTGCGCCGCGCGAAAGGCGGTTTCGGATTGGGTGGAATTGAACCCATGCACAAAGACGGTGATGTCACGCTCGTCCGGTTCAAATTTTGCCAGTTCACGGTTCAGTCGATCCATGAAAACTGCGGAAGTTTCGATCTTCCGCCGGGCGGCCATGGTGAACTCGGTCTTCGGGTCCGGTGTGTCATAGGCAAACAGCAGCTGCCCGGGCTGGTGGTTGGGCGGGATAGAAACGGTCAGTTCCAGCAGGTGATAGTCTTCGGTCCTTCCATTGCCAAACCCGCCTTCGGGCAGCGGGTCACGGATCGTGGCGGCAAAGATCGTCTTTGGCGTTCCGATCTCCAGCGCTTCGGGGATGGTCGGTGTCGACGGCCGAATGCCACAGGCGGCAGCGGCAAAAAGGGATAGAAACAAAACCTTCCGGAAAAACAACATGCCAAATATCCAACCTGTTTCACGCCTTGGATATACCGGAAACCGCCCGGTTCCAACTGGCAGAACCAGCCGCAACCGGGCGGTGTTGTTTACAGGACGTAGCGGCTCAGATCGTTGGAGCCGCCCAGCTCACCAAGGTTCTTGGAGACAAATTTAGCATCAACCACAACCGCCTCGCCGCCCCGGTCCGGCGCGGTAAAGGACAGCTCTTCGAACACCCGTTCCATCACCGTGTAAAGCCGCCGCGCGCCGATGTTTTCCACCGACTGGTTCACCTCGGCCGCGATTTTCGCCAGCGCCGCGATACCCTCTTCGGTAAAGGTGACCTCGACCTCCTCGGTGCCCATCAGGGCGGTGTACTGGCGGGTCAGCGCATTGTCTGTCTCGGTCAGGATGCGGATGAAATCCTGCTCGCTCAGCGCGCGCAGGTTCACCCGGATCGGCAGACGACCTTGCAATTCCGGCAGCAGGTCTGACGGTTTTGCAATGTGGAAAGCGCCGGAAGCGATGAACAGGATATGGTCGGTCTTGACCGGTCCGTGTTTGGTGCTGACGGTGGTGCCCTCGATCAGCGGCAGCAGATCGCGCTGCACGCCTTCGCGGCTGACGTCGCCACCACGGGCATCGGAGCGGGCGCAGACCTTGTCGATCTCATCCAGGAAGACGATGCCGTTCTGCTCCACCGATTCCAAGGCAACGCGGGTGACCGTCTCGTCGTCCAGCAGCTTGTCCGCCTCTTCGCCGATCAGCACATCATAGCTTTCGGCGACGGTGAGGCGCTTCTTCACGGTGCGCCCGCCCATGGCTTTGCCAAACAGATCGCCCAGGTTCATCATGCCGCCCATGGCCCCGCCGGGCTGGCCGGGAATATCGAACATGCCGCCCATCGGGTTCGAGGTATCGGTGACCTCCAGTTCGATGACGGTGTCGTCCAGCTCGCCGGATTTCAGTTTCTTGCGGAACACTTCGCGGGTGCTGTCGCGGGCCTCGGTGCCGGCGATGGCGGTGATGACGCGCTCCTCGGCGGCCTTGTGGGCCTTGGCCTTGACGTCTTCGCGCATGAATTCGCGGGTCTGCATGATCGCGGTGTCCACCAGATCGCGGATGATCTGTTCGACGTCACGGCCAACATAGCCGACCTCGGTGAATTTGGTGGCTTCGACCTTGATAAAGGGCGCGCGGGCGAGTTTCGCCAGACGGCGGCTGATCTCCGTCTTGCCGACGCCGGTGGGGCCGATCATCAGGATGTTCTTGGGGTAAACCTCGTCGCGCAGGTCATCGCCCAGCTGCTTGCGCCGCCAGCGGTTGCGCAGGGCGACGGCGACGGCGCGTTTGGCGTCTTTCTGGCCGATGATGAACCGGTCCAGTTCGGAAACGATTTCGCGGGGTGTCAGGTCTGTCATGGGATTTCCCGTATCAATGAGAGGGCGGCAGCCGGTGAAGCGGCACCAGCCCGGACAAGGGTGAAAGAAGCGCGGCGCGGATGCGGGTCCAGAAGGCCCCCAGCGCCACAAGGAACACGCCCAGAACCAGAATGGTCGATGCGGCGCCTTCGCCGTCGAACACCGTGCCGGCCAGGGTCACGCTATAGCCGATCGCTGCAATCAGAAAGGAACGTCGGTCGATCACGATGGCAACAAAGGCAAAGGCCAACAGCACGGCCAGCAGCAGCAGATGCGCGCCGCTGCTGCCGTTTTCCAGCAGGCTGAGCGCGATGGTATTGACCAGTGCCGGGGCGGCGACGACGTGCAGCCAGAACCCCTGAGCCGAGCGCCGGGTGACCCGGTGCGGATCGCTCATGTCGAAGACCATCGCCACGACAAAGACCGCAAGCCCCACCAACAGCGTGATCCAGGCGAAGGGACCGCTGGCCGACAGTAGGAAGAAATCGCCGATATCGGCTGGGGTGCCCATGCGGATCGCCCCCATCAGCAGCGCCAGTGCAAAAACGCCAAGCGCGATCAGGGCCATGGCAAAGGGCACCCGGAACCGCAGCCAGTAGATGGCGATGGCGACCGTGGTTAGCGCGAATGGCAGCTGCATGCTGGAATAATCGGTCTGGGCAATCATGAAGGGCTGGGAAAACTGCGCCGACAGCCCTGCCCCGGCATTCACCGCCCAGAGCACGGACAGGGCAATGGCCGGTGCCACCATGCGGCGGCGGCGGATGAAATATTCCGACAGTGCCCACAGAACCGCGGCGCCGATCACCGCGGCGGTGACCGTCTTGCTTTGATAGCCGCCCAGGCTGCCCGCCAGCATCGCCGCCGTGACCGCAGCCCATCCGGAGGCGAGGATCAGCAGCCCGATGACGATGAAGATCTCGTTGAAGCCCTTGAATAGCTCAAACGGTTCATCGCCTTCGGCTAGGTTTTCACGCGCGCCCCGGCGGCTGTCGGCCAGCGCCAGCAGCGAGGCAGCCTGCGCCTCGCTCAGCAGGCCCGATCCCACGGCGGCGCGCAGATCATCGCGGTCGATGCCGGACACCCTATTTCTCCGGGCTGATGGTTTCGACGGTCAGCCTGCCGTTGGTGTAAACGCAGATATCGGCGGCGATCGCCATGGATTCGCGGGCCACGGTTTCCGCCGATTTGTCACTGTCCATCATCGCGCGGGCCGCCGCGAGGGCGAAATTACCGCCCGAACCGATGGCGGCCACGTCATGTTCCGGCTCCAGCACATCGCCGGCGCCAGTGATGACCAGAAGGTCCGTTCCATCGCTGACGATCAGCATCGCTTCGAGCTTTTGCAGATATTTATCGGTGCGCCAGTCCTTGGCCAGTTCGACGCTGGCGCGCGCCAGTTGGCCCGGTGTGGCTTCCAGCTTGGCCTCAAGCCGCTCCAGCAGCGTAAAGGCATCGGCGGTGGAGCCGGCAAATCCCGCGACCACGTCATAGCCGCCGGGGGACAGGCGGCGAACCTTGCGGGCGCTGCCCTTGATCACGGTCTGGCCCAGCGACACCTGCCCATCACCGGCAATCACCACAAGCCCGTCTTTCTTGACACCGATGATGGTGGTCCCGTGCCAGCCGGGGAATTGATCGTCTGCCATGCATGCCTCCAGTGTTGTTGCAGCCATATATGGGCGTTGGGTCCTTATTGCTCAACCGGGTATCTGACCTGCGGCTGCCTTTGCCCAATCTATTGCCATGCCTAGCCTTCAACTTGCGTTGATCCATCTGGCGGGCAGGGGGCTGTTGACGGGGTTCCTGACCCGAAAACTATGAGAGATGCAGGGCAAAACCATGCGTTGTCAAATGATTGCAAGCCAGGCGATGAAACGGCAAAGCATGCCAAAGGATGGATCGGCGTTCGGCACCGGGCAAATGCGCCGATCGGCGGCCGTTATCAAACCCGCTGATGCGCCCCTTGCACTGTATTAGAAGAGCGGATCACGGCGTTAACAAACTGATCATTTGTTATGCAATAGGCGCAGATCGGGGCTGTCAAACGGGCAATTGTGAGACTCACCCGCCTCTCCTACATGGGCGTTAACACCGGCATGGGGCCGGTTGTTTTGTTACAGGACCCATAAAATGGCCACAACAGCAAATATCCATGCACCCCTCGGTGCGGTTGCCGTCCTCCGCATCGTCGACACCGTTCTGAACGCAAAAGCTGCCTTCGCAGAAGCCCGTGAAGCCCGCATCACCCGCCGTGCGCTGCACCGTCTGTCCGACGTCCAGCTGGCCGATATCGGTCTGACCCGCGAAGACATCTCGAAGATCTGATAGGCAGACCTTCACATGACCTTATACAGCTAGCAAAGCCGTCCGAACCCGGACGGCTTTGTGCATTTCAGGGGGCTTTTATTCCGACCACCTGTAGCGTCCGGCCAGATCGGGCAGCCAGGCCTCGATCGCAGCCGTTGCGATGACATGCGGCGCCTTGCCATCCACACCCGCCACATCCAGCCCCCCGAAGACGGCCCGCACTTTTGCCCGGCCACGCGGCAGATCGGCGGCCACCAGATCACAGTCCACCGCTTCGGGCTTTTGCACGGCAATAGTCACCTCAACCCGCATTTCGGAATGATCGATGCCCAGTTCGGAAAACAGGGTAATCGAGGAATGATGCAGCGCATCCTGCACCGCACGCCGGGCCGCCTTGGTGTAGTCCTGCCCATAAAGATCGTTGCCGGTGCCCATTTCCAGAATGATACGTTTCTCCGTCATCACACCGCCTCCATTTCAAAAGAGACAATGACGGCGGCATTGGCGATGACCGTCTTACCGCCACCCGGTTTGTCGATATCCAGACCACCTTTGGTGATGCGGATGTCGGGGCGGCCATAGGGAAAGATCTCTTTCAGCGCATCGGCATCCACGGAGTCCGGCTGCTGCACCCCGATTTCGGCGTCGATGATCATGGCTTCCTTCGGGAAATCGAACAGTTCGGCCATGTTGACCGAATTGTGCCACAGGGCATCCCTGATCGCGCGTTTTGCCGCTTCGGTGTAATCGGCGCGGCGCAGGGATGTGCCCATGCCGAATTCCACCAGTACCCGCGTTTTGGCCATGACGGTCCTCCTGTCTGTTTGCGGCCACTTTGACGGGGATCGGAGGCAAGGAAAAGGGGCGCCTTTCAGGGGCCGGTGCCTGCGGGAGCTGCAATTGCGACTCCATCCCGTCGCTGTGGCGCTAGAGCGAACCGCAGCATGCGGAGACAAGCTGGGCAACCGTCAGAGGAGGGCGCCGACATGACAGAACACACGCGTCTGAAAGATAGCCCCGAGTGGGATTATCTGCTGCGGGATTTCTATGAGTTCTACCGCCGCCTGCCTGCTGGTGGCAGCGTCAAGATCCGCAGCCATCAGCGCATGGTCCGTGAACGCATCAGCCGGGTTCTGAAATCCAATGCCGAGGTTCGCGCCGGTGCCAGCGTTGATAAACCCGTGACGGCGCATCTGCAGCGGGCGCTCGACAACGGCCGACAGGAACGCCACGGCGCCTTTATCCGCGCGATCGAGGCGGTGCGGCAGCATCTGGTCTGGCAATACGGCTATGAAAAGGTGCCGCGCGGGTTGGAGCGCAAATACGCCTATGCCGAACTGGCCGGTCCCACCGGCCCGGTGATGACCGACGAGGTGATCCTGGGTCTTGTCCTGTTCGCGCCGGGCTGCACCTATCCGGCCCATTCCCATGATGGCATCTCTGAAAGCTATATCTGTCTCTCTGGCGCCGTGTCGGAGAATGATCAGGGGGTCTATGCGCCGGGATCTCTGATCTTCAATCCGCCGGGGCAGCTGCACCGCATCACCGTGGCGGATCATAACCCGTCGCTGCTCTGCTACGCTTGGGTAGGCGATCAGGAGAAACTAGCCAACCAGAAGATGGTGTTCACGCGCGCACCCAAATAGGCGCAGATCACCGGACGGGTTTTATTGCGGGCCGACATGAAAAAGGGCGCCACCGGGGCGCCCTTCAAAAATTCTCGCTTCAGATCCAAGCGGATCAGATGCTTTCGTTGATCCAGCTTTGCAGCGCAGCCTTGGGTGCGGCGCCGGCGCGGTTGGAGACAACCTGACCGTCCTTGAAGATGAACAGCGCCGGAATACCGCGCACACCCATGGCGGCAGCAGCGTTCGGGTTGCTGTCAACGTCGACCTTGGCGATCTTCACCTTGTCGCCGTATTCGGCGGCCAGCTCTTCCAGAGCGGGGCCGATCTGCTTGCAGGGGCCGCACCATTCGGCCCAGAAGTCTACGACAACGGGAACGGAGGAGTTCTTGACTTCGGCGTCAAAGGTTTCGTCGGTGACGGCTACGGTGGACATGGAAATGTCTCCTGAGATGAGTGGCAACTGGATGCTGAACCTAGGTAGGGCTTAAGGACTCGTCAAGGTTCCCCGTGACGCTGGAAGGCCGGCGTCACAACTTCGTGCGGCAGGGGCATCAGGGCTGCGTTGCGGGTCCATATCAGCGCCGTTTCGATGGTTTTGCCGGGGTAGATGCGCCCAAGCACCAGCGCATAGGCGCCCATTTGCCGCAGCAGCCCGTCGGGACATTCGCTTACCGATTGCGGAACGGTTGCGTTTGATTTGAAATCCACCGCCAGAACCCGGTCAGATTCCACGATCAGCCGGTCGATCACCCCGTGCAGGCGGATGCCATCCAGATCGGCCGTCACGGCCACTTCGGACAGGGTGCCGGGGGCAAAGACATGTGCGAGATCGGGATTGCGCAATACAGCGCTTGCCTCCTCCAACAGTTCCCCTTGGTCCTCGCATCCCGCCAGCAGCGCCCGGGCCAGATCCGGCCAGCGGTACTCTGGCTGTGTGGGCAGATGTTCCAGCAGCAAGTGCAGGTTGGTGCCGCGCGCCTTGGCAGCCTCCTCGTCCAGACCCTGATCGCCAGGCAGCGCCTTGGCGCCGCCCAGATCCGATGGGCTGAGCGTCGGTTCCGGCGCGACATAGGCCGGGGCAGGCTGTGTAAAGACCTGTGGCAGTGTCACTTTCTTTGGCTCGGGGGCGTCGTGGGCGACAAACTCCAGCCCGTCCCAATCGCCGTGCTGCAGCCGCAGGCCCGGCCCACCGGGCAGGTCGGCTTCGGCAGCGCCGCCGTCATTCAGAGCCCGTTCGACCATCTGGTACCAGCTGTCACCCTCTTTCGACAGCTCCCCGGCACTGGCGACGATCAGCCACTTCTCTGCCCGCGTTAGTGCCACATACAATAGGCGCAGTCTTTCGTTCTGCTGTTTCTCCTGCGCGGCCTCGCGCGCGGTGAGCATGGCGGCGGGCATCTGGTCCTTGGGCACGCGCCACAGCGGCGCGCCTTCGGCCACGATGATCTCGGCATCGCTGGGCGGCTTGCGTTTGGCGGTATCTGGCAGGATCACGATCGGCGCCTCCAGCCCCTTGGAGCCATGCACCGACATCACCCGGATCATATCCCCGGCGGCGCCCATCTGGCGCTTGATCTCAAGATCGTCGGTCTGCATCCAGACCAGAAACCCGGTAAGGCTGGGAATATCGGTGCGTTCATAGGCCAGCGCTTGCGACAGGAGCGCGTTGATGCCGTCTTCTGCCTCTGGGCCAAGGCGGCCCAGCAGGCGCTGGCGGCCCCTGTGACGGGCCAGGATCCGCTCGATCAGATCATAGGGGCGCAGGAAATCGGTCTGGCTGCGCAGATCGTCGATCATTTCCATCGTTTCGGGATATTCCGTGGCCCGATCACGCAGCGCTGCCCACAGATGGCTGCCGCCTTTGCGCCGGTGGGCAAGGTCGAACAGCATCTGTTCCGACCAGCCAAAAAGCGGTGATTTCAGCGCGGCGGCCAGCGACAGGCTATCCTCGGGCGTCGCCAGAAAGGACAAGAGCGCGGCGATATCCTTGACCGCCAGTTCGGCACCGACCTTCAGCCGGTCGGCACCCGCGATAGGCAGGCGAGCGGCCTTGCAGGCCCGGATGATTTCGGAAAACAGCTCGGACCGGCGCTGCACCAGGATCAGGAAATCCCCGGCATGTACCGGGCGGCGCTGAAAGGTGCCGCGGGTCGGGCCGTCCTCGGGGATGGTGACCTTGTCGTCGATCATCCGCTTGATCTCGCGGGCGATACGTTCGGCCAGGATCACCGTATGATGACGGGCGCCGGGCCGGTCCACCGGATCGGTCCAGTCGCGGTCTTCCTCATCATCCAGCTTTTCCACCGCAGGCCAGAGGTCCACGCGCCCCGGCAGATCGGATTTGAAAGCGCGGTGCAACGCGTCCTTGTGAAAGCCGGCGCGGGGGCTGTCCTTGAAAACCAGATCGACCAGCCGCAAGATCGCCGCAGAGGAGCGGAAGGAAAACTCCAGCGCCGCATTCTGAAGCGCCGCGCCGGTTTCGGCCAGACGGCGACCGAATTCTTCCTGCATGCGGTCAAAGGCATCCGGGTCGGCGCCCTGAAAGGAATAGATCGATTGTTTCTTGTCGCCGACCACAAAGATCGTGCGCTCTACATCCGACCGCGCGCCGATCCCTGATGTGAATTCCTGCGCCAGTTTTTCGATCACGTCCCATTGCACCGGGCTTGTGTCCTGCGCTTCGTCCACCAGGATGTGATCGATGCCGCCATCCAGCCGATAGAGCACCCAGGCCGCCACCGCCGGATCGTTCAGCAGCAGCCGCGCCTTGAGGATCAGATCATCAAAGTCGAGCCAGCCGCGCAGCTGTTTGCGCCGCTCGTATTCCGGCAGGAACACGGAGGCAAAGGCGTGCAGGTCCTCGGATTTCTGCGCCGCTGCCAGCGCCAGCCGTTTGGCACGGGCGTCCTCGACCCGCAGCATGAAAGGCTCCAGCCGATCCATCAGATCGGGGTTGTCCTTTTGCAGCTTCTTGGTCGGAAAGCTGCCGACCTTGGCCGTAAAGGGCGCCTTGGCGCCGGCGCCGGTCAGAAAAACCGACTCTAACACGGGCAGATCGGCCATCTTCGGTGTGGCGATCCCGGCGAGTTTCGCGGCAGCTTTCTGATCGTTGGTGCCGCCGGTTGCCAGCATATCGCGGGTGCGGCTCAGCAGCTCATCTTCTCCACCAAGGAACACCAACGCCTCCAGCGCGGCAGCGTCAAACCCTTCGGGCAGGTCGAACAGTTTCAGCAGACCCGCGCGGTCCAGCGGCCGGGCAAATTCGGCGCGGCGCTGGCAGATGGCAGCGGTCAGATCATCAAAATCGCTGCCTGCAACATGCCGGGCCAGCGCCTCGACCAGATGCGCCTCGGGGCCGTTGGCGATATCCTCGACGATTTCAGCGCGCAAAAGGGTGGCGGCGCGGTCTTCCATTTCGGCGAATTGCGGGCTGACGCCAGCCTCCAGCGGGAAACGCCGTAACAGCGAGGAACAGAAGGAGTGGATCGTCTGGATCTTGAGCCCGCCGGGTGTTTCAATCGCGCGGGCAAAGAGCGTGCGCGCCTGCGCCAGTCCCTCGCCCCGGGCCACGTCGCCGGCGCCCAGATCCTCCAGCGCGGCGCTCAGGCTGTCATCGCCCAGCATCGCCCATTCACCCAGCCGCTGGAACAGCCGGTTCTGCATCTCGCTGGCGGCGGCCTTGGTATAGGTCAGGCAGAGGATGTGCTGCGGCTGTACGCCTTTCAGCAACAGCCGCGCCACCCGGTCGGTCAGCACCTTTGTCTTACCCGATCCGGCATTGGCCGCCAGCCATGTCGAGGAATCGGGCCGCGCGGCGCGAAACTGCGCCTCAGATGCTGCATCGCGGGGGGCGGTCATGTCAGATCCTCCGGCTTTGGCATGTCGCTGCGGTCCCATTCGCCAAAGCGCGCCAGATGATCGTAATCGCCGGCAAAATCGTCCCGGTGAACCATGCGACGGCTGCTATAGCCCTGTTCCGGGTCGAAATAGGCTTCGATCAGTTTCTTCAGCTCTGCCCAGACCTTGGCCGGGGGTTCATCCGCCAGCGGCGCGGGCACTTCCTTGATCGGGGATTTCAGACCGATAAAGGTCGCGCGCTCCACCTGTGCGGCGCCGAAGTTTTCAAAGGCGCCCTGTTCGGCCATGGCAGCCTCAATCAGCAGCTGTTTGTCAAAGGCGCGCTGTTGTTTGTCGGTCGGTGGATCGCCGGTCTTGTAGTCAAAGATATGCAGACAACCGCGTTCATCGACGTCGATCCGGTCGGCCTGTCCGGTGATCTGGAAATCGAGCGGCGCAAGGCGAACTCCTCCACTGATTTCGAACCCCGAAGGGCGCGCAGCGGCGCGACGGGTCTGCTCACCCGCGACAAAGCTTTCTGCGATGCGGGCAATGCGCGCCAGCCACAGGCTGCGGGCGACGGGCCAGGGGACCTCTGCCTGCAACTGGCTGCGGGTGCGCGCGATCAGCTCTTCCGGGGTCAGCAGCTCCGGGTTGTCGCGGCTATCGCGGATGTAATCCTCGAACACCTTGTGCACCACGATCCCGCGCAGCAGCGCATCCGGTTCCCGCATCAGCGGGTTCAGTGGTTTCAGGCGCAGCACATGTTTGGCGTAAACCGCATAGGGATCGCGGATCAGACGGGGGATTTCCGTGACTGACAGCTGTCGCGGACGGGCGGCAACTGGCGGGCGCGGGGCAGGACGGCTGGCAGGTTCGCTTGGCAGCGGGACCTCCAGCGCTGTTGACCAATCCAACCATGTCTGCCCGCGTGCGCGCATTGCTTCCAGCGCGGCTCGCCCGCCTTGTTCCGGCAGGCCGCGCAACAGGTTCATCATCCGGTTGAGCCAGCGCGAGGGCACGGTATCGGCCTCTTCCGAGCGTTTGGCACGGGTCAGCCAGACCTCTGGCGCGGCCACGGCCTGCTGGAAGTCATGCGCAGAGAGACCGATGCGGCGTTCGGGCAGCAACAGCCCGGCCTGATTGCGCAACTGGCGGTTCAGCCAGGGATCGGGGCTGGCGGCCTCGGGCCAGCTACCCTCGTTGAGACCGGCCAGAATGACCAGATCGGCGCCTTGAACACGGGCTTCCAGCGTACCCCAGATCATGATCGACCCATAGGGCGCATCGCGGTCGCGCACTTCTTCCTGCGCCAGCAGCGCGCCCAGAAGATCGGCAAAGTCGCGGGCGCTCATCTCGCCGCCGAATTGCGCGTTCTCTTCCAGATCGGTGATCACCTTCAGCGCCTTCTGGCCGGCTTTCTTGTCCCAGAGCGTGCCGCTGCCGCCCAGCTGACTGCCAGAGGCAATGCTTTCGGCGCGGGCGCGCAGGCGGGTGATCCAATCCGTCAGGGACAGGTTGCCCGGGGTGACCTGATCGGAAAATTGTGTCGTCAGCCAGTCGATCCAGCCGGGAATCAGATCGCGCGTGGCGCCAAAGGCGGCAAAACTGTCTGCATCGGGGAAGGGCGGGCCATTGCGGCGCAGATCGAGTTCGAAATCGCGGGTATGGCGCAGGTGTTCGCCGCGCACAGCCTCTAACCCGTCATGGGTCAGCGGGTGTTTCAGCAGCGTCAGCAGCATGTCCGGCGTCAGCACGTGGCAGAACAGCTCGGCCACGTGGCGCAGGAAACGGCCCGGCGGAGACAGTTGCAGCGGCTGACCGGCGGAATCATCCGGCAGGATGTCCCAGCGGTCCAGCGCCGCCGACACCTGCCGCGTCAGCATCCGGTCGGGGGTGATCAGCGCCGCGGTCTCGCCATCCTCGGCGGCCTGCCGCAGACGCAAAGCGATGGTGAGCGCCTCGGATCTGGGGCTTGGCGCTTCGACAAGGGTGATGGTCTCGGCAGCGCGATCGATATCGGTCAGCCGCGGTCCTTCGCTCATCCAGGCGTCGGTGACAGGGGCAGGCCGCAGCGCCAGCGACACCAGCCGGTTGCGGGCCGGAAACGGTGGGGTTTCATCTGTCCAGGGCTCCACGTCACGCGGCGTGAGCTCCAGATCCTTCATCAGCCGGTAGAACCGGTACTGCGGGTGGTCTTCGGAGATCAGCGGATCATCAAGGCCGGACCAGACGTGATCGGGTTGGTCAAAATCGAACCCCGGAAGGATCACCGCGCCCTGCGGCAGGCGGGCGATGGCTTCCATCAGCATCAGCGTGGTACCGCGCGAGCCGGTGGAGCCGGCCAGGATCACCGGGTGTTGCGGCGGTGCGCTCTGCCACTGGTCGATCAGGTTCAGAACCACCTGTCGCTGGCGGGCTTCCTTGTCCATGGCATCGTCGTGGCGGTCAACAAAATCATCTGCGATCCCGATGAAGGCCTGCGCGCGCGCCCAATGCCCGGACATGTCCGAGACATCAAGGTTGCGGATGGTGTCGGTGCTGACGCCTTCGCCCTGCATTTCGTCGATCAACGCCGCCAGACTGTCGGAGAGATCAAAAAGCGAGGCCCGCGCCGCGAGATCCGGCTGCGCGTCCAGCAGTTTCGCGATCAGCTGCGACAGCTCCAACCGGCGCCTGAGCGAGGGCAGGGCAGGCGGCAAGCCGTGCAGGGTGGCGCGCTGTGCCAGATCGGTCAGCAGCGACAGGCGTGGCAGCAGTAGGGTGGGGCCGGCGTCAAACAGGTCGCGCACCCGGCGCTGCATGCGGGCGGTGTTGACGATCACCTCGGCGCGGGCCAGCGCCTCGGGCGGGAGGCCAGCGCTGCGCGCGATTAGGCCGTTCACCAGCGCCCGAGGGAAATCGACACCGCAGGGCAGGGCGAACAGGCGCGGTTTGTCCTGTGGTTCAAACATCGTCATGTGTCAGCAATTGCTCCGCCAGGGTGATGCCTTCGGGATGGCCCACATCGCACCAGTGGCCGGGATATTCGAGGGCGTACAGCCGTTTTTCCTCGATCATAGGGTTCCACAGCAGGCGGGTGGAAAAGGCGGCCTCGTTGATGCTCTGCAATCCGTCTGTCTTGAGGATCTGCACACCGCCCCAGACCAGATCGCCGCCCCATGAAATGCGCCCCGCCGCGTCGGCCGAGAAATCACCGCCGCCCTTCCGCCCCACAGCGCGCGTCAGCGGTACGCAGAGCATGAGGCCGTCCATCTGCGCGGGATCCCAGGCCGCGCGCAGCATTTCAAAGGGGTTCGGCCCAGCCCAGATCGCATCGGAGTTTGAGGTGTAAACGGGACCATCACCCAGAAGGGGCAGCGCATGGCGCAGACCGCCGCCGGTATCCAGGATCTCCGGCTGTTCGTCGCTGATCAGAACGCCCTGCGGTTTCAGGTGCTCCTGCAGGATCTCTGCCTTGTAATGGGTGTTGACCACGATCCGCGCGGGCAGCATCGCACGGGCCAGATCCAGCGTGTGGTCGATCAGGGGCCGCCCGGCAACCGGGATCATCGGCTTCGGCAGATCCCGGGTCAGCGCCTTCATCCGGGTGCCAAAGCCGGCCGCGTAGATCATTACGGCTTCGGGGGATAGCGCCGCCATTATCGCAGCCTGTCCAGGTTTTCGGGGCTGGGTGGGGGTAGATCCTCCCGCAGCCAATCCGCCAGGGGCGCAAGGG
Source organism: Phaeobacter sp. CAU 1743 (assembly GCF_039839315.1). Lineage (NCBI taxonomy): Bacteria > Pseudomonadati > Pseudomonadota > Alphaproteobacteria > Rhodobacterales > Roseobacteraceae > Phaeobacter > Phaeobacter sp. CAU 1743. The sequence goes on from NZ_JBDOQR010000008.1 coordinate 84,570, forward strand.
CGGGGTGCTCCAACCCGCGCATGACATGGCCCCAGACGCGCGGGATCAGATCCAGATACTGCGGCTTGCCGCCTTCCTGCGACAGCCGCGCAAAAATGCCTAGGATACGCAGGTTTCGCTGCACGCCGATCACCGTATAGGCGGTGCGGAACCCGGAGGGATCGACACCGGTGACCTCAATGTAGTGATCGATCATCTGCATCTCGACCCCGGCGGGCACATCGCGGCGGGCGTCCTGCAGGAGCGAGACCAGATCATAGGCCGGATGACCGGTGCGGGCGTCCTGAAAATCGATGACGCCGACGCGGGCAATCCCGTCCCGATCCGGCAACCACAGCAGGTTCTGGGCATGAAAATCCCGGTGCACAAAGACGGCGTCGCCCTTGACGCTGTGGCGCAGAATGTCTTCGAACTGATCTTCGAACCGGCTGGTCAGCACGCTGTCCTCCTGCCCGGTGATGCCGCTTCGGTAGGTTGTCATCACAAGGCTGGCCATTTCAGCCATGACACGCGGACCAAGCGGCTCCAGATCGGGCAGCGGCGCCTGCTGCAGCGCAATCAGAAGATCGGTTGCGGCCCGGTAGAGGGACATTTCCTGACTGGGATCCTGTTCGATCACGCTGCTGAACAGCCCGTCGCCGAGGTCCTCAATCAGCAGGAAGCCGTGTTCTGCGTCCTCAGCCAGAATTTCGGGCGCGCTGACGCCCTGTTCGTGCAGGTATTCGGCGATCTGAACGAAGGGGCGGATATCCTCGCCCTTCTCTGCCGGGGCATCCATCAGCACCGCAGAGCCGCCGTGTGGGCCGATCAGCCGTTCATAGCGGCGCATCGAGGCATCGCCGGCCAACGGGCGGCGTTCCCAGCTGCCGTATCCGGCGCCCGACAAAAAGGCGGAGATCAGCTCTGTTCGGTCTGTCATGAAAAAACTTGCTCCATCAGGGGCTGCCATCTGTCATCGCTCCACCGCAGGGTCAGCAGACGAGCATCTTCGCTATCGGGGTCCAGTGCAAACGTCAGGTGCAATGCGTGCTGCGGCGCCAGCTCCTCCAGTCGGTCGGGCCATTCGACCAGGGTGATCGCGGTGTCAAAGGCGGCGAGCAGCCCCAGTTCTTCGACCTCATCAAGCGACGACAGGCGGTAAAGATCCGCATGCCACAGCTCACCCGCCGGGACCTCGTAGGTCTGGACCAACGTGAAGGTGGGAGAGGGGACATCTTCGGGGATGTCCTGCAACGACTGGATCAGGTGGCGGGCGAAATGCGTCTTGCCGGCGCCGATGGGACCTTCCAGAAGCAGGCAATCGCCCGGGCAGAGGGCCCCGGCGATTTTCTGTGCCAGATCGGCGGTATTTTCGGCCGAAGCCAGAGTGCAGGAATGAGGACTTTTGATCATGGCGCCACAATGGCGTCAGGCGTCATGCGCTGCAAGCGGGATTGCCCTTGGGGGTGCCCGGCTTGCAGCCCTGTTCAGCTGTGATCAGAGATGGCAAAGCGTTCCTGTTCTGCGCAGGGCAGGCTGGTCTGCGGATTGCAGAAGCTGACCATGGTGGCGCCGTTCTGGATGCCGGTGACCTTGCACATCAGCGGCGTGCCGTCGCGCAGTTTCACATTTGCCCACCAGGGGTCGCGCGCATCGCTGGCTGCGACGAAATCGCGGATCTCTCCCCAGGCCGGTGTCGGGGCGCAGGTGTCCTGCCAGACACGGCTGGCATCCATGATCGACACTTTGGCAAAGCTGGCGTCTGGGTCCATTTTCCACATCTGGTGATAGGCTGCGTTCGAGAAAGTCATGCTGCCATCATTTGCAAAGACGGCGATGGCTTCGTCCATCTGGTCCATGATCGACTGCCCCATTTCCAGCTCCGAGCGGAACTGACGCGTCAGGGTCACTTCGGCGGTGATGTCCTCGAACAGGAAGGCAATGGCACCATCGGGATGCGGGCGGCCAGAGACCGAATAGACCGAACCCGAGGGCAGCGACCATGTTTCCTTGTACCGGCCTTCAGCAGCGGCCTCGAGCAGGTCTTCGAACTGGTGGCGCCAGCTGGAGTAATTCTTGGGCTCGGGCATCATACGCTGGTCGCGCAGACGGTCGAAAAAGCTCATCAGGTTGGGACGGGAGCTGAGGAAATCGGGCGGCAGCGCGGTCAGGTCGATCAGCACCGGGTTGAACAGGACCAGCTGGCGGTTGCGATCAAAGATGGCCAGACCAATGGACAGCTGGGCAAAGGTTTTTGCCAGAGTCTGCACAAAGTTGCGCTGGGCGATTTCGGCATCCACCACCGCATTCACATCGACAGCATGACACAGCCAGCCGGCTTCGGTTTGAGTGGTCGAGATATTGTACCACAGCTGCTTGTTGCTGTCGGGCAGCGGGATGGAAATCCGTTCCGGTTTACCGCTGGATTTGGGTTCTTCAAGATCGGTGAACAGGGGCACCGACACATCCACGTCGCGACCGCGGATTTTATGGGTAAGGTTGTCATAGGCCAGGTTGGACCAGGTGATCGCGCCTTCATCCGATTGCAGCCAGACCGGATAAGGGGCCTGATGCACGGCTGCGCGCAGGGTGGTCAGTTCCTGATCCTGCGATCTGTTCTGCTCTTCCAGTGTCGAGCGGCGCAGTTGCACGCGGGTGATACCGTCGATCCATTCACAATGCGCTTCGCGGCTTTCGGCGGATTCGGTACCCGACAGGACAAGGGGACCGACATCTTTCAGAAATCCGGGCGATTGAGGCAGGCCGGGGTAATTGCGCGCCAGCTGGTCGCGCAGCATGTTCCAGCTGAACGCCTCGGCGTGTTCGCCAATGAATTTGCGTGCGCCCGAGGACCAGCCGATCAGGTTGGTGTCGTCAAACAGGAAGACCGCATCAGTACGCCCGTCGCTGGACAGCAGTTCCTGCTCCAGCGATTTGGAGCGCGCGCCGGGAGACAGCCACCACACAGCGGCCGCGGCTGTGGCGGCGCAGAGGGTTGCCAAGATTAGCCATTCGATTGAAACGATGTTCTGCATGTTGTCCTGCCTTGCTCGCGTATCGCTTTATCAATGGTTGCTTAAAAATGGTTAAATGAAGTTTAATTGGTTGCTAAAAAGTGAACAGTTAAATTTCAATTCTCTGGTTTTTCCCGGTTGGAACGGCATTTTCGCCCTTGAGCGCGTCGACTTTGTCACGCGGCCAGGAGACTTCAACGATGGCACCCCGGCGTTCTTTTGGCAGTATTAGTCCGGGAAGCGGGGCCGATCCATTGGTAAACCGCAGGTTGGCGCCGCTGCGTTCCAGCAGGGTTTTGGCGATGAAAAGGCCCAGCCCCATGCCTTCGTAACCGGGGCGTTTGCGCCGATCAGATCCACTGCGCCGCCGTTTCATGAAGGGATCGCCGATCCGGCCAAGCATCTGAGAGGGGAACCCGCGCCCGTCGTCGCTGATCCGAACCTCGATTTTTTCGTCGTCCCAGGCGGCGTCGATCCAGACGGTGCTGCCTGCGAAATCCACCGCGTTCTGAACCAGGTTGCGCAGACCGTGGATGATCTCGGGTTTGCGCAGGATGGTGGGTTGCTGCAGGCTCCCATCCTCAAGCGGGGCTTCGTGAAACACGACCGTCGTGCCGCGGTCCATATGAGGTTCGGCCGCCTCGTGGATGACGGTAGACAGCGGCGCCTGGCGCAGATGCAAGTCGTCCTTCCCGGCCCGGCCCATGCTGCGCAGGATGTCGCGGCAGCGGTCCGCCTGTTCCCGGATCAGGGCAGCGTCTTCGCGTAGGTCGGGGCGGTCGTCCAATTCATCCAACAATTCGGCGCTGGCCAGTTTTATGGTGGCCAGCGGCGTGCCAAGTTCATGCGCGGCGGCAGCGACCACGCCGCCAAGGTCGGTCAGCTTCTGCTCACGCGACAGGGCCAGCTGGGTGGCAGAAAGCGCGTCCGACATGCTGCGGATCTCGGTGCTGATCCGGAAAGAGTAGAACCCGATAAACAGGATGGCGATGACGATGGCGGTCCAGTTGCCAAAGACAAAGACATCCGGAACCCGCAGCAGGAACCCCTGTTCGGTGCGCAGGGGAATATGGAATTCGGCCATCAGAGTCACCAGCATGATGGCAGTACCGCCAATGATCAGGGTTGAGCGCAGCCCCATCATGGCAGCGGAAATTGTCACTGGCGCCAGAACCAGCAGGGCAAAGGGATTGTGCAGACCGCCGGTCAGGCTCAGCAAAAACGCCAGCTGCATCAGATCGAACAGAACCATCAGGAAATTTTCGAATTCCGATAGGCGCTTGTTCTCGGGGAACATCAGGGTGGCGACAAGATTTCCGGTGACCGCGATGCCGACCGCCAGAAAACACAGCGGCAGCACCAGTTGCAGATTGTACATGTACTGCGCCACCAGGATCGCAATGATCTGCCCGGCGATGGCCACCCAGCGCAGTAGGATCAGGGTCCGCAAACGGATCCAGTGGCTGCGTTCCTGGCCATGCATCAGGCCGAATTGGGTCTCGCTCATCTGGGCCTCCTGATCTGCGGCTCATTATCACGTTCCCGCGCCGATCGGCGGTGTGACGCCGTGTGCAGTTGCATCGGCTGAGTTTCTTGATAGGTCTCGCGCCCGAAACGATCAACAACCCTTCCCGTTCGCAAAGTGTGATCACATGACCCGCCTATATGCCCTCCTTGCCGCCCTGTTCATTGCTGCCCTTGCCGGCGGCACCTGGTTCCTGACCCGCCCCGGGGACAGCGATGACAAATTCGCCCAATGCCGCAGCAGCCAGATCGCCGGCGGAGCGGATACCATTGGCGGGCCGTTCGAACTGGTCAACTCCAAGGGTGAGACGGTCACCGACAAGGATGTCATCACCGAACCCTCGCTGCTGTATTTTGGCTACACCTTCTGCCCCGATGTCTGCCCGCTGGATGTGTCTCGCAACGCCGAGGCCATCGATGTGCTGGATGAACGCGGCTATAGCGTGACACCGGTGTTCATCTCGATCGACCCGGACCGCGACACCCCCGAGGTGGTCGGCGATTTTGCTTATAACATGCATGAAAAGATGATTGGTCTCACCGGATCGGCCGAGCAGGTCAAGGCGGCCAGCCAGGCCTACAAGACCTATTACAAGAAACAGGACGGGGATGAGGACTACTACCTGGTCGACCATTCCACCTTTGCCTATCTGGTGCTGCCCGAAGACGGGTTTGTCGAATTCTTCCGCCGCGATGAAACGCCCGAGCAGGTGGCCGACAAGATCGGTTGTTTCATCGACAACATGTAAGCGTCTCTGGCATTTGACCTTTGCCACCCGGCGTTTAATATTCAAAACAAGAATTTGCTGAACGAACGCGGAGGAGCGGGCATGGTCGAAGCGACGCAAAGGGACATCGGACCCGACAAATCGCTCTTGTTGGTCGATGATGATGAACCGTTTCTGCGGCGCCTGGCCAAAGCGATGGAAAAGCGCGGTTTCGAGATTGAAACCGCCGGATCCGTTGCCGCCGGCAGCGCCATCGCCACCGCCCGGCCCCCGGCCTATGCGGTGGTCGACCTGCGGCTGGAGGATGGCAACGGTCTGGATGTGGTCGAGGTGATCCGCGAAAAACGTCCCGACAGCCGGGTTGTGGTGCTGACCGGATATGGCGCCATCGCCACCGCCGTGGCCGCGGTGAAGATCGGCGCCACGGATTATCTGTCGAAACCGGCCGATGCGACCGATATCACCAATGCGCTCTTGGCCTTGGCGGATGAACTGCCGCCACCGCCGGAAAACCCGATGAGCGCGGACCGCGTGCGCTGGGAGCATATTCAGCGCATCTATGAACTCTGCGATCGCAACGTGTCTGAAACCGCCCGGCGGCTGAACATGCACCGGCGGACCTTGCAGCGGATCCTCGCCAAGCGCAGCCCCAAGTAAAGGCCACCCCAGGCGAGGACCACACATGACAGAGCAAGGCGCCGGACCCGAAGATCAGCCGTTGCCCGACGGGGGCTGGTCCGAGGAGATTGAGACCCTGCGCGATGCCTGCGTGATCCCGCCGGTCGACAGTGCGCTGGTGCAAAAGGCCGGTGTTCTGACCGCTTCTGGTGATTACTGTGGCAAGGCCGCGCTTTGGCGCAAATACCGCCCGATCACTGTGCAGCCCGACCCGCCGAGTGAGGTCAGTGCAACCCTTCCGGGGCGCTGGCTCTGGGGCGGGGTGCTCTGGGTGCATTTTGGGCATTTTCTGGTGGAAAGCTCCTCTCGGCTCTGGGCGTTGCCACATCTGGATCAGCCGGTGGATGGTATCCTGTTCATCCCGAAACGCCCCGCCGTGGGCGATGAAACGCGCGGCTTTCAGCGCGAGTTCATCAATCTTTTTGCGCCGGGCCTGCCAATCCGGGTCGCAGCTGAACCGACCCGGGTTGAGGAACTGGTGGTGCCCGGGCAGGGGTTTGGCCTTGGCCATATCACCCGGGGCACCCGCAAGTTCCGCAATGCGGTGCACAGCCGCTTTGCCCGCGATGTGAAGCCTGAAGGCCCGGAAAAGATCTACATCTCCCGCTCGAAACTCGGCCTCAGCAAGGGCGGACTTCTGGGCGAAGAGCAGATGGAAGAGCTGCTTCAGGCCGAAGGCTATGAGATCTTTCATCCGCAGGACCACAGCCTGACCGAGCAGCTGGCCCGCTACAAGGCGGCGCGGCAGGTGATCGCGGCGGATGGTTCGGCACTGCATCTTTTTGCCATGGTGGGGCGCCCCGATCAGAAGGTTGCGATGATCCTGCGGCGCCAGTCCGGCGCCAACAATCTGCTGGCGATGAATGTGGCGCATTTCTGCAAATGCAATCCGCTGGTGATCGGCGCGCTGCGCGCCGAATGGGTGCCGGTCAACAAGCCAAAGTCGAGCCGCAACAGCTTTGGCGAGATCGACCATTCGGTGATCGGCCGGGCTCTTGCCACGCATGGTTTCATCTCTGCTGATGCGCAATGGCCGGTGCTGAGCGACGATCAGCGGCAAGAGATCCTTGCCGAAAAGGGGCTTGGCGGTAGCGACCGTTTCGTGGAATCGCCCGAGTTCAAACAGCAGCGGATCCGCGAAATGCGCCGTGCCCGTCGTGCCCGGCGGGCGGCAAAGACCGCCAATGCCTGAAGTCCGGGTCTAAAGCTGCGCCAGCAGCTCTGCATGGCGGCTGACAAAATCTCGGCGCACCTCGACCGGCGGGCGCAGGTCGATCGACAGATCGTGGATGATCTGGGGGTCGATGCGGCCAAAGAACTTGTTGGCCTCGGCCTCCGAAAACCCGGCGATCTGCACCGCCTCCATCCAGGCGCTGATCTTGTCGGCGCGTTTGATTTTTGACTTGATGGTCTTTGGCAGGGCGGCGGGCAGGCCGAAACGGACATGGATGGCCGTTGTCAGCCGCTGATCCAGATCCTCATACCCGGGACCGACCGCCGCCTTCACCGGGGAGATCATGTCGCCAATCACATATTCCGGGGCATCATGCAGCAGGGCGGCCAGGCGCCATTTCACCGGCACCTTGGGATAAAGACGGGTGAACAAGCTCTCGACCAGCAGCGAATGTTCGGCCACCGAATAGGCGAAATCACCCTTGGTTTGCCCGTTCCAGCGCGCCACAAAGGCCAGCCCATGGGCGATATCCTCGATTTCAATGTCGACGGGCGTGGGATCCAGAAGATCCAGTCGGCGCCCTGACAGCATGCGTTGCCAGGCGCGGGCAGGTTTTGGAGGCATCGGTCGGGTCCGGCTCTTACAGAGGTTTTGCCTGTGCCTAGCCGCTTGGCACCCAGCGTGCAAATCCTGAATTGCGTGGCATTTGGTCCGGGGCAACCCTCTGCTCTGGTTGGTTTCATTGCTTGTAAAGCGTTGCGGTGTTAAGTGCGTGGCCAAGTTGAGGCTGAGCCAGAATGGAGTTGCCAATGGGCACGGATTACATCGTCAAAGACATCGCATTGGCCGGGTTTGGCCGCAAGGAACTGGATATCGCGGAAACCGAAATGCCGGGGCTGATGTCCCTGCGCGCGGAATATGGGGACAGCAAGCCGCTGAAAGGTGCCCGCATCGTCGGCTCCCTGCATATGACCATCCAGACCGCGGTTCTGATCGAAACCCTGGTGGCGCTTGGCGCCGATGTCCGCTGGGCATCCTGCAACATCTTCTCGACCCAGGATCACGCCGCTGCGGCGATTGCCGAGGCAGGCATTCCCGTCTTCGCCATCAAGGGCCAGACCTTGGAAGAGCATTGGGATTACCTCGACCGCTCCTTCCAGTTCGCCGAAGGTGCCAACATGATCCTCGACGATGGCGGCGATGCGACGCTCTACGTGCTGCTGGGCGCCCGCGCCGAAGCAGGTGAGGACATCATCCCGGTGCCCGGCTCTGAGGAAGAAGCCGCGATCAAGGCGCAGATCCAGAAGCGCATGAAGGAAAGCCCCGGCTGGTTCACCAAGACCCGCGACGCGATCAAGGGCGTTTCCGAAGAGACCACCACCGGCGTGCACCGTCTTTATGAGCTGGTGAAACAGGGTCAGCTGCCCTTCCCGGCGATCAACGTCAATGACTCGGTCACCAAGTCGAAGTTCGACAACAAATACGGCTGCAAGGAAAGCCTGGTCGACGGCATTCGCCGCGCCACCGACACCATGATGGCCGGCAAGGTCGCGGTGGTCTGCGGCTACGGTGACGTGGGCAAAGGCTCGGCGGCCTCTCTGCGCGGCGCGGGGGCCCGCGTGAAGGTCACCGAAGCGGACCCGATCTGCGCTCTGCAGGCGGCGATGGACGGCTTTGAGGTGGTGCTGCTGGAAGACGTGGTCTCCAGCGCCGATATCTTCATCACCACCACCGGCAACAAGGACGTGATCCGCATCGAGCATATGCGCGCGATGAAGGACATGGCCATCGTCGGCAACATCGGCCACTTCGACAATGAGATCCAGGTGGCGAACCTCAAGAACCACAAGTGGACCAACATCAAGGAACAGGTGGACATGATCGAGATGCCCTCGGGCAACCGCATCATCCTTCTGTCCGAAGGGCGCCTGTTGAACCTCGGCAATGCCACCGGCCACCCGTCCTTTGTGATGTCGGCCTCCTTCACCAACCAGGTTCTGGCGCAGATCGAGCTGTGGACCCGCGGTGAGGAGTACAAAAACGAGGTCTACATCCTGCCCAAGCATCTGGACGAGAAGGTCGCTCGCCTGCATCTGGAGCGTATCGGCGTCAAGCTGACCACGCTCAGCCCCGAGCAGGCCGCCTATATCGGCGTCACCCCCGAAGGCCCCTTCAAGCCGGAACACTACCGTTACTGACCGGCCCTACAGCAGAACACCACAAAGCCCCCGCAAATCATGCGGGGGCTTTTTTGTTTTGGCTTCAATAGGGCGCAGAAACTGCGAGATGACGTTTGGTCGAAACCGGAAAGACGCGGGATAAGGCTCTGACAAGGTGACGACGGCTGGTCTAGGCTGATCCTGGTCCCTGTGGCTTTGCACGCCGCTGGACCGGGAGGAACAGGGGAGGCAGCCATGAGCGACCAAAAGACACAATTCCGGACCTGCAATATCTGCGAAGCCATGTGCGGGTTGATCGTCACGCATACCGACACCGAGGTCGTGTCGATCAAACCCAACCCGGATGACCCCCTGTCGCGGGGGCATATCTGTCCCAAGGCGATTGCCCTGCAGGATTTCCGCACCGACCCGGACCGGGTGACCACGCCGTTGAAAAAGGTGGACGGTCAGTTCGTGCCAGTGTCCTGGGAGGAGGCGCTGGAATATGCCGCAATCCGGATCGAAGAGGTGCAGGATGCCCACGGGAAGGACGCCGTGGGGACCTATCTGGGCAACCCCAACGCGCATAAGTTCGGCAACCTCCTGACCCTGCCGCGACTGGTCAAGGCGCTGGGGACGCAGAACCGCTATTCCTCGGCCACGGCGGATCAGATCCCGCATCACGTTGCCTCGATCCACATGCTGGGCCATCCGATGCTGATCCCGGTGCCGGATGTGGACCGCACCGACTTCATGCTGATCATCGGCGGCAATCCCCTGGTGTCGAATGGGTCGATGATGACCGCGCCGGGATTCGGCAAGCGGATGGAGGAGCTGCACGCGCGCGGTGGGCGCAGCGTTGTGGTGGACCCCAGACGCACCGAAACCGCCGAAAAGGCCAGCACACATCTGTTCATCCGCCCTGAGACCGATGCCTTTTTCCTGCTTGCCCTGATCCATGAGGTTTTTGCGACTGGTCTGGACAGCCCCGGTGCGCTGGATCCGGTGGTGCGGGGACGCGATGCGCTGAAACAGGCGGTGCAGCCGTTCACTCCAGACCTTGCGGCAAAAATGACCGGTATCGACGCAGATACTATCCGCTCTCTAGCCCATGATTTTGCCCGCGCCGGTTCGGCGGTATGCTATGCGCGCATGGGGGCCTCGACACAAAGCTTTGGTGCCCTGTGCCAATGGGCCAGCAATGCCCTCAATATTATCACCGGCAATTTTGACAGCCCGGGCGGCGCCATGTTCACCACCCCAGCGCTGGATTACGTGGGTATGACCAGCCGCAAGGGGCGCGTGCGCAGCTATCCCGAGAAACGCTCGCGGGTGTCCGGCCAGCCGCTGTATAACGGGGAGTTCCCTGTCTCGGTCCTGGCCGAGGAGATGGAAACACCGGGCGAGGGGCAGATCCGAGCCATGGTCACCGTGGCAGGCAATCCTGTGCTGACTGCGCCCAACGGGCTGCGCATCGGGGCGGCGATGGAGCAGCTGGATTTCATGATGTCGATTGATCTGCACATCAATGACACCACCCGCCATGCCGATCTGATCCTGCCCGCCACCGTGGCGCTTGAAGAGCACGTTTATGATATGGTGTTCCACAGTTTTGCCGTGCGCAATACCGCTGCCTTTGCCGAGCCGGTGTTTACGCCGCCCAATGACAACCCGCAGGAGTGGGAGGTCATCGCCCGGCTGGCCGCGAGGTTGAGTGGGAGCAACAGCATCGGCCCTTCGCCGGTTGAGACGCTGACGGCGCTTTTGCCGCGCGGATACCACGGCGATCGGGTGACGAAAGACGCGATGCTGGGCGCTGAGACCGGAGCGATTGATCTGGGTCCGCTTGTTGAAAGCCTTGCCGATCGGCTGGAAACACCGGATGGCAAGCTGGATCTGGCGCCAGAGGTGTTCCTTGCTGACTTGCCGCGACTGCTGGCCTTTGAGCCGCCGGTCAGCGATGATTACCCGCTGCTGATGATCGGGCGCCGACAGGTGCGCAGCCACAACAGCTGGACACAGAACAGCCAGCGGCTGGTGAAGGGGCGCAACCGCTGCACGGTGCAGATGCACCCTGCCGATGCGGACCGGCTGAGCATCGAGGACGGGATGGACGTTGCGGTGCACAGCCGCGTCGGGCAGGTCACCATGCCGGCCGAGGTGACGGATGAGATTGCACCGGGGGTGGTGTCTATCCCGCAGGGCTGGGGACAGCGACAGGGGAAACTGACCACGGCGACCCGGGTTCAGACCGTCTCGATCAATGATCTGACGGATGACACCCGGATTGATCCCATCAGCGGCAATGCGGCCTTTAACGGGGTTCCGGTGGCGGTGAAGGCTATCGCATAGGCGACAGAGCAGGCGATATCCGGGGCCTTTTCTCGGGGCTGGACCCGGTCCCGGCCCGCAGGCCAATCTGATTGAGGATACCTCGAGAAAAGGGCTGTCAAATGCACAAAAGGATAGGTGCTGCTCCCTTTCTGGCCCTTTGTATCCGTTCAGTACATGTCGCCGCCAAAAGGGGAGTGCTGGCTGAACGATTGCCCATAGCCCCCTAGATTGACTCAAACCCGCTCAAAATAAAGATTGGTTTATATCGAAATCGAACGGTTTTTTAACCGGTTTTTATTCAAGCGGAAGGACGGTCTGCAATGATACAGAACCTGCTCGGACGGAAGAAAAAGGCAACGCGGCAAGAAAAAATTCTGTCCGAAATCGACCGGCTGATCTCATGGAAGAAATTGGCAGCCTGCGCTGAAACTTGCCTGGATGAAGCGCCCGACTGCATCAGGGTAAACCGGAATTCGTTGGAAAGCCTGGTTCGTATCGAAGTTCTGCACCGGTGCTTTGGCATTTCCCGCAGCGACCTGATGGTAACCGGGTCCGAGACACCAGAACAAGACGGCGCGACCGCTTTGTGCGATTCCCGGCCCGTGCTGAACGAAGACGACGTCGAAAACTTTTACAAGATTATCGCGGATTGCAGCAAACAGGACGAAATCATCAACGAGCTTGGCGCCCAGTTGGCCAAGGTTGGCGTGAGCCTGAAACAGCCGGTGTCCCTGTCACCGTCCTGAAAAACGTCAACAATCTGCCCCCTGCCGTCAGCCGCAACAGAATGTGGGCACGGCGGGTGATCGGCGTAGCGCGGTTGACGCCAAGCTCGGCTTATCGCTGCCCCGCGCTGGCCGCATACCGGCCAGATCACAAGATAGCTATACATTCGGGTCTGAATGCCCTATACGCGGCCAATTGTCGGCACCGGCGCAGCATTTTGCGCCACCTCCCGAGCCGCCTCCGCTCCTATAGAAAAAAGCAGACCTTCCTTTGAAACAGACACTCGCTATGGCGCTGGAGCGCCGTGGATATGACAAACTTACTCCCGTTCAGGAGGCCGTGACCGATCCGGCCCTGGGCAGCGCGGACCTGTTGGTTTCGGCGCAGACCGGTTCGGGAAAGACCGTCGGATTTGGCCTCGCCATCGCCGGGGCCATTCTGGGCGATGAAGACCGTTTTGGCTCGGCAGCTTTGCCGCTGGCGCTGGTGATTGCTCCGACCCGCGAACTGGCCCTGCAGGTGAAACGCGAACTCAGCTGGCTCTATGGTGAGGCCGGTGCAACTGTCGCCTCCTGTGTGGGCGGCATGGACATGCGGGATGAGCGCCGGGCGCTGGACCGGGGCGCTCATATCGTTGTCGCCACCCCGGGCCGTCTGCGCGACCATATCATGCGCGGGTCCATCGACCTGTCCGAGCTGCGCGCCGTAGTGCTCGACGAAGCCGATGAAATGCTTGATCTCGGTTTCCGCGAAGATCTGGAGTTCATTCTGGGTGAGGCACCGGAAGAACGCCAGACGCTGCTGTTCTCTGCCACGGTTCCCCCGGCAATTGCCCAGCTTGCAAAAAGCTATCAGCGCGATGCCATGCGGATCACCACCGTCGCCGAGAAATCGCAGCACAGCGATATCGAATACCACGCTATGGCAGTGGCGCCGCGCGACGATGAAAACGCCATCATCAACGTGCTGCGGTTCTACGAGGCCCCCAACGCCATCGTGTTCTGCAACACCCGCGCCATGGTGAACCGTCTGGTGACCCGCCTGTCGAACCGCGGCTTTTCCGTCGTGGCCCTGTCGGGTGAATTGTCCCAGTCCGAACGCAGCCACGCCCTGCAGGCCATGCGCGACGGGCGGGCCCGCGTCTGCGTCGCAACCGATGTGGCGGCGCGCGGCATCGACCTGCCGAACCTTGATCTGGTGGTGCACGCCGAGCTGCCCTCAAGCCATGAAACGCTGCTGCACCGCTCGGGCCGGACCGGTCGCGCCGGCCGCAAGGGCGTCAGCGCGCTGATCGTGCCGCCAAAGGCGCGCAAAAAGGCCGAGCGCCTGTTGAAGATGGCCAAGCTGCAGGCCGAATGGGGCAACGCACCCTCGGCCGAGGCCGTGTCAGAGCGCGATGGCGAACGTATGCTGGCCGACCCCGCCTGGCACGAAGCGGTCAGCGACAGCGAACAGCCCATGGTGACACAGCTAAGCGAAGCCTTCTCGGCAGAACAACTGGCCGCAGCCTATCTGCGGCTGTGGCGCAGCGCACGCTCTGCCCCGGAAGAGCTGTCCGAAGCAAACGCCAAGCCTGAGCCGCGCGAACCCTTTGGTCCCAGCGTCTGGTTCTCGATCGCCGCAGGGCGCAACGAAGGCGCCGATCCGCGCCGGTTGCTGCCGATGCTGTGCCGGGCTGGTAATATCACCAAATCCGATATCGGTGCCATCCGCATCCAGCAGGACGAGACCTTTGCTGAGATTCGCGAAAGCAGCGCAGCCGGATTTCTGGCGGCGCTTGGCACCGAGATGGTGCTGGACGATGGCACCAAGCTGACGCAACTGGACAGCCCGCCGAACATCCCCGCCGGACGTCCCGCAGGCCGCCCCGGTGGCCCCAGAAAGTTCGACGGACCGAAGCCGGGCGGAAAACGTCCGCATCGTGGTCAGGATTCCCGCCCGGATGACCGGCGTGGTGAACGGTCCTATGACAAGCCAGGCTTCGACAAATCCGATGGTCCGCGCAAACCTCGCGCCAACAAATCGGACCGGGACGAGCGTCCCCGTCACAAGAAGCACGAGGCCGCCGCCCCGCGCGAGCCGAACGCTGTGGTGACCCCGCGCAGCAAGCCTGCAAGTAAACCAGCAGGCAAGCCCGGCGCGGGCGATGCCAGCAAGAGCCTGCGCAAGAAGGACGGCGGCAAACCGCATTTCGCGACCCGCGGCCCCAAGGGACCGCCGCCGCCAAAGGGTAAGCCGAACAGCAAGAAGAACAAGGCCCGTGCGGCCCTGGCCAAGGCGGGAAAAGGCGGTTCCGCAAAACCCCGTCGGCCTAAAAGCTGATCTGTGATGACATCAGGGCAAAGCGCAGTCTTTGCCCTGATTTACAGGCTCAACGCATCTGGTGTTTGCGCAGGGCGCGGAACAGGAACATCAGGATCAGTGACAAGAAGAACAATCCAAAGAAGTCACCGATCAGGTAAACGAAGTAATCCTGGGGCGGGCTTTGGAAGGCCAGATTGCTGAGCACCGAAGACACCACGGAAACCAGAAATCCGGCAAACATGATGCTGGCCCAGCGTGGCCTGCGGCCGGAATAAGGCGACAGATCCCATCCGGCCAGTTTGATCAGGTGAAAGACGGCCGACGGAACAAGAACCGCAATCGCCATTGCCGCGATCCGGGGCGGTTCAAGAACACTGGCCCCTGAGAAGTACAGAAAAACCAGAAAGACGCCGGGAAACAGGGCAATGGTTGCCCGCCACCCAAGCAGCCAGGCGGCAAGCACCTTCACCCCATGCGGAAGGAAAAGAAGGCTGGAATCGCTTTCAACGCCGGGAAAGACCCTCAATTGGATCGGCATCAGCAGTTCGAAGGCGACCAGGCAAGCCAGCAGGTAGCACAGTGTAACCACTGTTGTTTCTGTCGCCAGAGCTTTCAAATCCCGTCCCCGCCTTCATCTGTGTGACGCCCCCTGTTCCTATTTGGGTGCCTTCACCAGATATCGCCCCCGGCTCGCGCTGCCGCTTTGCTCCAGATATCCCTTGCCGACAAGCGACTTCAAGGCCCGGAAAAATGTCGGACGCGACATGCTGGCCACGATGGCATGCGCCCGGATGGTGTTGGTGCGCACGCCGTCGGAGGTGTCCGGAAAGTCGCTCGCGGCGTAGTACACATCACGTTCAACCGTAGACAGCTCCTGAAGCCCCATCGAGCTTTCCATATCGAGCATCAGTTTTCGCAACTCTGTCAGTTTGGAAATGTCAGACATAGCGTCCTGTATTAATTTTTAATGCCAAGTGTGTGTCACAAGAGTGTAATACACGAACAGCCTAAAACAGCAAATGGTATCATGTTGACACGTTATTATTGTACGGTAGTATAACTTTCGTCCGGCCGCTTTTGTTAAACCGTGAGTGGTGGCAGCCGAACACTATTTTAGAACCGAAAAATTTTCAGGCGCGGTGCCTTCGGGTTCCGCGCCGCCTTAGTTTTTTGAAACGCTGGCGAGCGTCGGGACCCAACTATGCCACCTTGCCGTCACAGCCGTCCCTGCCCTCTGGTGCCTGTTCTGCTTTGAGATTTTACCTTGCGCGGTGGGCAGTGAAGAGCTAAATGATCAGCCGCGTAGCCCCAATAGCTCAGTCGGTAGAGCAACTGTTTCGTAAATAGTAGGTCGGCGGTTCAAGTCCGTCTTGGGGCACCACCTCTCCATCTAAGGCATTGTTTTGCATCAGTTTTTGGGCTGATCAAGACGAGGCGTAGAACAAATTGGAGAACATTTCGCGCAGCTATGTCTTCGTGAAGGAAGGCATCTACTACTTCACCCGCCGTATCCCGGTGGACCTCCGACAGCATTACTCGTCGGGCAAGATCTCCTACTCGCTGCGGACTAGATCCCGTTCCATCGCTCTATCGCGGGCAAACAGGGCTGCCTGCAAGCTGGATGAGTACTGGTACCATCTTCGCACTCAGGATGCGGAACTCCCTGGCAAACACCTTCTCCGGCATGGTCTGACCCGGCAGGCTCCTCTCTCGCCGGAAGACGCCTCTGTCACGTCTGATGTTCTGACGCTGTCGGAGGCTGTCTTGACGTACCTGCGCCTGAAAGGTCAGGGACGCCCTGAGACCTTCCAGCGTGCGGCACATAGGTCTTGCGGCTACGTGATCGACGTCTGCGGAGACAAACCCCTGACAGGCTACACCAAGGCAGACGCGAACAAGTTCCGTGACGCCCTGATCAAGCGGGGGTTGGCTGGCAGCAGCATTACCCGGATCTTCGGCACCGTCCGGGCGGTCTTCAACTTCGCCGTGGCAGAGGAAGGGCTGTCCACCACCTCGCCCTTCGCCAACGTCTACTATGATCGCAACGCCGGGGTGTCAGGTCGTAGCTCCATCCCCGTGCAGGACATCCGAACCGTTCAGGAAAAGTGCAAAGAGATCGACGACGAAATGCGATGGTTGGTGGCCATGGTGGCAGATACCGGCATGCGTTTGGCCGAAGCTGCAGGCCTTTTGAGGGAAGACATCTACCGAGATGAGAGCGGCGGCTGGGTCGCTCGGATTGTCCCTCACCCCTGGAGAAGCCTCAAGACCGACAGCAGCAAACGGATCGTTCCCCTAGTCGGCTCCGCAGAATGGGCAGCAGAAAGGATCCACGCGCAGGAAACAGATAGCAGGTTCGCCTTCCCCCGGTACAACACCACGGGGACGACCAACGCCAACTCTGCCAGTGCAGGTCTGAACAAGTGGCTCAAGGCCTACGTGCCGAAGGGAGCCACGATGCACGGTTTCCGGCACTCGGTGCGGGACAGGCTAAGGGCCGTGGAATGCCCTTCTGACATCGCGGATCAGATCGGGGGATGGCACACGGATGGCGTGGGGCATGGATACGGGAAAGGCTACCCGATAGAGGTACTGAGAAGGTGGCTAAATACAGCATGTTAAGCTGTTGACAGTTCCCTTAACTGGGGCAGGCTTGTTACCGCGGAAGTTGCCCTAAGTACTTGATTTGATTCATTTTTAGAATCACCTTATGGTCACGGGATCTACTCTTCTTGGAGAAACATCCCTATGCCGAACCTTTCCTACCTAACCGCACCTCACATGGTGTATTGGGGCTACCTACCATCCTTCGACGATCCATTTCGTGAGGGATACATTGGTGTAACCATGCTGAAGCTGCAGTCTCGCGTGGCTCACCATATGTCACGCGCGTACTCCCCTGCGCTAGAAAAGGCCCTTGCCGAACATGGTGACGAGATAGAGTGGCGACCCCTGCATACCGATTTGCCATGGTACGTTGCTTACGAGATCGAGCGGATCTACAGGCCTAAAAGGCACATCGGTTGGAATGCAGCCTTTGGTGGCAGCAGGCACAAGAAGCGTCGCGAAGGATGGCTAGTAACCCCCTCTTGGGTCCATTCTTCTCAGAGTGACTACCGAACTCCCTCAGTCATCGCACCAAGGCCCAATTTGTTCTACGCCTCGTCTTGATCAGCCCAAAAACTGATGCAAAACAATGCCTTATTTTACTGATGCTTGCCGTGCCAACGGTGCCTGTAACGGGAATAGAACAACCGTCTTGGGGCACCACTTTCCAGCCAGTTCGAATTTTCCGACCAGCCTCAGTTTTGCATGTTCAGAGCCTCTTGGGGCTCTTTCAGGCGAAAGGTCTATGCCGTCTCACCCCACTGAACACGAGAGACGGCAGATCATGGGGCAGATCCGACTGTGCGGCGCCGGGCCGCACAGTCCAGCGGTTACTTGGCGTCTTTTTCGGCCACGTCTTCATCGCGCTCCGTGTCGCCGTTTTCCGGCTCAGCGTTCTGATCGTCCTCGGCCCGGTCATCCGCTGCGCTGACATCGGCGGAATTGTCAGGCGCATCCGCATCGATCAATTCCGCTTCGGGGATATTCCCGGCCTCCGGGGCTACGGCAGGTTTCGCCGCGCCGGTGATCAGCGGCAGCATGTGGGCGCCTGTTGCGCTGGCGAATTCAGCGGTTTCGGGGCGCTTCCAGCTGAGCGTGTCAAAGCTGGTGCAATGTTCGCAGACCGGCGCCCATTCCGCGTGAATGTGGTTGCAGTTCTCGCAGACCCATTGTGGACCCCGCGGCGCGGTCAGCGCGCGGGTCAGCCAGCCCTGAACCACCGCATCCGGGGCACCTTCGCCGCGCTCAATCGCAGCCATCAGAGTGAGGGCGCGTGCATCCGGCGCCCGTTCTGCCAGATCGCCCAGGGCTCGGCGCGCCTCGGGATAATCTTCGGCCACGATGTTCAGCTCGGCCATCACCAGACGGGTTTCGTCGTCATGCGGTTTCAGGCGCGCCAGCTGGCCAAAACGTTTGACCCGCTCGGCGGCGGTTTCTGTCGGTTCGATTTCGGCAAAGGCATGCGCCAGGTCGGGGTGCGGCTGTGCCTCCCAAGCCTTTTTCAGAACCCGGACAGCATTACGGGTCTTGCCCTTGGCGATATAGGCGCGCGCGGCCATGGCGGCGGCAGGCACGAGATCGGGCGACAGGCGGTTGGCCTCGATGGCCTGTTCGCGCTGCTCCACGGTTGCGCCTTCCTCAATCACCCCTTGGGAGGCGGAAAGTGCCAGAACCGCATCGCGCCGTTTGAACACATCGCGGGGCAGGGTGCCGGTCTTCAACTTGGTCGCAAGGGTCTTGCGCGCCCCGGCCCAATCCTCGGCGCGGGCCTGCAGTTGCAGCAGCGTATCCTGTACCTCTTCATGTTTCGGGCGTAGAGCCAATGCCTTTTCGGCCAGTTGCCGGGCGGTGTCGGTATCACCGTCGGACAGCTTCTGCTTCATGATGCCGCGAATGCCGACAAACCGGGTGTTCTGATTGCCCAGAAGCCGTTTATAGGCGGCAGCGGCCTTTTTGGTATCGCCAGCCATTTCGGCCGCTTGGGCGGTCAGAAGATCGGTGAGTTCGGGTTTCTCCAGATAGCGCTCGGCGCGCGATGCCTTGGCCAGCGCCAGACGCCCCTCGCCCGAGGCCAGCGCCATCAGCCCGTCAGACAGCGCCTGATATCCCTTTGCCTCACGTCCCTTGTCGAAATAGCGCGACAGGGCGGTTTCATCGCCATTCAGGAATTTCAGCGTGGCGATCAGCAGCGACAGCAGTTTGAAGAACAGCCAGACGATCAGGACCAGCGCCACCAGCGCCATCACGGATTGCAGCGCGCCAAGGGTATATTCAGTGCCTGCAACGGTGATCTGCACACCCCCGGCGGTTTCCATCAGGATCCCCGCACCCAGAGCCAGCAGCGCGACGATTGCAACAAAGACGAGGATTTTCAGCAATGACCAGAGCATGGCAGGGTCCTTATTTCGCGTTCAGGCTTTGGGCCAGTTCATCCGCTGCGGCAACCGCAGCGACCCGGCTGCGGGCAGCCGATTCCCAGTCCGCCATGGCGGTCCGGGCGGTTTCGGGCAGTGCGTCCAGTTCGGCCAGCGCATCGGCAATCTTGCCCTGATCCACCAACGCCCCGACGCGGGACAGGACCGCATCCGGATCATCGCCTTCGCGCGGCGCAACCGAGCGCGCGCCGAGGTGACGTTTAAGATAATCCATCACGCCGCCGGTGCCCTTGGTCTCTTCCCGCGCAGCAGCAAGGGCGCTGCGGGCGGCCGGGGTGAAGCTATCGGCCAAGCCGGTGAGCGTTGCCACACCGCTGTCGGCAGGGGAGGTCAGCGCCTCTGGCACGGTAACATCAAGAGTGGTCAATTCGTCGACAAGCCCCGCGTAGCTGGCACCGCTGTCGAGGCTGGAGCGCAGACGGGCCAGCACGGTCTGGGCACTGGCGATACGGGCGGCCTCGGCGCTGGCCTCATCCATCTGGCGGGCCTCGGCAAGCATCTGTTCAACCTCGGCGCGTTGCGCGGCCAGGCTGTCCTGCAATTTGGCAAGCTGGGCATCCACTGCGGCAATGGCCTCGGGCGATCCGGCATCGGCCACCGGGCGTTGCTCTAGCGCAGTCAAACGCTCCACAAGCGCGGCAATCTCGGTCTCAAGCGTGTCGCTTTGTGGTGCGGAGAGATCACCAACGGTGCCTTCAACAGCGTCGATGCGTTGCGAGAGCGGGGCGAGATCGGGAATAGAGATCCCCTCGACCTGCGTTTTCAGCGCCGACAGATCCGACCGCAAAGCGGCCTGCTCTGCTTCGATCGCGGTGACATCGACACTGGCCGGGCGCAGGCTGGGCGGCAGGATGCTGTTCAAAACGCCGCCTTGCCCCAGGGCAAATCCGATGACAGCAGCGACAGCCCCACCAAGGACGGCTGAGCCAAAGCCACCGCGTTTTTCGACAACGCGTTCGATCACCTGTTGCGGTTCGGCGGGCGCCGGTTCAGGGGTTTCTGCGTCTGCGTCCGTCTCGCTCGATGCTTCGGCTTCGGCTTCGGCTTCGGCTTCGGCTTCGGCTTCGGCTTCGGCTTCGGCTTCGGCTTCGGCTTCGGCTTCGGCTTCGGCTTCGGCTTCGGAAGTGTCCGCCGGGCTTTCCTCTTGCGAGTCAACCGGTTCCGGGGTTTCGACCTCAGTCACCTCTGATGCCGTCACATCATTGGCGTCCGACCCGGTCACATCATCCGAAGTTTTCTTGTCAGCCACGTCGGCATCTCCCTCAATTCTCACCGCTGCGACTCATGCTTGAATCCTGCGGTGCTGGCGCTCAACCCCAAGCGCGACATTACTTCCCGTGCGCGGGACCCTCAACCCGCGCCAAAGCATCTGCGGCATCACGGACCAGTGTACTCATCGCATCTGCATCGGGCGTGTTACATACCTGCAAGTCCCTGCAATTCAAGACTTTCAGTGGTTTCGCAACGGCTTCGCTCAGCGCAATCAGATGCAAATTCGACGCATCGGGACAAATCTGGGCGAAATGCCGCGCAGTTCGTGGCGAAAAAACCGGCACGATTAGCGACTGTTGCGACGTTATTGCCCGCAGCGCGTCTTCATTCAGTGGCAGCAGCTCCTGATCATAGATCACCTTCTCGCGGCAGGACAGCCCGGCATCCGTCAGGCGCTGCGCCACATCACCCCGCGTATGACGCCCGTGCAGATGCAACAAGGGCGCGGGTGGGCGCATATCCACAAGGCGGGATACCAGTTCATCGGCGGTCTGGCCCAAACATTGCGCGGACCAGCCCGCGCCGATAGCCTCCGCCGTGGTGCGCTGCCCGACACAATAGGCAGGCAGATCCGTGGAAACCTGTCCGGTCGCCGTGGCAACCGCATTGGCAGAGGTAAAGATCAATCCGCGGACGCCCTGCGTATCCGTTGCCTCCAAGGCGCCAGATAATGGCTGAACCCGCATCAGCGGCGTATAGATCACGGTAAGCCCTGCGCGTGTCTCAGCAGACAGGTCCTCCACGAACCGGCGGGCCGAGGGCAGCGGCCGCGTCATCAGCAAACCCACGGCAGGGCCGGTCTTCGGATCCGTCACATCGCGCTCCCGGGATTGTTTGCACCTGTCATAGGTGGTAGCCCCGGCGCCAACCTGATGCAATGGTAGCACGATGACACAAACCCTGACGATCCTTGGGCTGGAAAGCAGCTGCGACGATACAGCAGCGGCTGTGGTGCGCCAGACCGGAGATACCCCGGCCGAGGTCCTGTCATCGGTGGTTTTTGGCCAGACCGAGCTGCACAGCGCCTATGGCGGCGTGGTGCCGGAAATCGCCGCGCGGGCGCATGCGGAAAAGCTGGATATCTGCGTGATTGAAGCCTTGAAAGAGGCCGGTGTCACCCTGAAGGATCTGGATGCGGTGGCCGTCACCGCCGGGCCGGGGCTGATTGGTGGGGTGATGTCCGGCGTGATGTGCGCCAAGGGGATTGCCGCCGCCACCGGCCTGCCGCTGATCGGGGTGAACCATCTGGCGGGCCATGCGCTGACGCCAAGGCTGACCGATGGCATTGCCTTTCCCTATCTGATGCTGCTGGTGTCCGGCGGGCATTGCCAGTATCTGATCGTGCGCGGGCCTGAGGATTTCACCCGTCTGGGCGGCACCATCGACGATGCACCGGGCGAGGCCTTTGACAAGACCGCGCGCCTGTTGGGCCTGCCACAGCCCGGCGGCCCCTCGGTACAGGCAGAGGCGGAAAATGGCGATCCCAAACGGTTCCGCTTTCCGCGCCCGCTGCTGGACCGGCCCGATTGCAACCTGTCCTTTTCGGGGCTGAAAACCGCGCTGATGCGGATGCGCGATCAGATCGTTGCGGAAAAAGGCGGGCTGACCCGGCAGGACCGCGCCGACCTTTGCGCCGGGTTTCAGGCCGCCGTGGTCGATACCCTGGCCGAGAAGACCCGACGCGCCTTGCGCCTTTATCTGGATGAAAACCCGGCGTCCCCAACCGTTGCCGTGGCCGGCGGGGTCGCCGCCAATACTGCCATTCGCGCCGCCTTACTGGATGTCTGCGCCGAGGCAGGCGCCGAGTTCACCGCGCCGCCCCTGCGCCTGTGCACCGATAACGCCGCGATGATCGCCTATGCCGGGCTGGAACGGTTTCGATCTGGTGCGCGCGACGGGCTGGACCTGACCGCCCGGCCGCGCTGGCCGCTGGATCAGAGCAGCCCCGCGTTGCTTGGCTCGGGCAAGAAAGGTGCCAAGGCATGAGTGTTTCGGTCCTGGGCGCGGGCGCCTTTGGAACGGCGCTGGCGATTTCGCTGGCTGGCAATGGGCCCGTCACACTTTGGGCACGCAGCCAGCCCCATGCCGAGCAGATGCAGACCAGCCGCCGAAACGAGACCCGCCTGCCCGGCGTGGACCTGCCGACAGAGCTGACCGCCACCTCGGATTTGGCCGAAGCGGCGGAAAGCGACACCATCCTGTTGTCTGTTCCGATGCAGCAATTGCGCGGGCTGCTGATGGCCGAAGGCGATGCGTTGGCGGGCAAGGCTCTGGTGGCTTGCTGCAAGGGGATCGAGCTCAGCACCGGGATGGGCCCGGTTTCGGTGATCCGGGATTGCCTGCCACAGGCACAAGCCGCCCTGCTGACCGGCCCCAGCTTTGCCGCCGATATCGCGCGGGGGCTGCCCACGGCACTGACGCTGGCCTGCGAAGACCCTGCGCTTGGGTTGTCCCTGCAGGAGCAGCTGACCACGGCCAACCTGCGGCTTTATCGCACCACGGATACGGTGGGCGCCGAGTTGGGCGGCGCCCTGAAGAACGTGATCGCCATCGCCTGCGGTGCGGTGATCGGTGCAGGCCTTGGCGAAAGCGCCCGCGCGGCGCTGATGACCCGCGGTTATGCCGAGATGCAGCGCATGGCCCTGGCCTGCGGTGCCCGTGCCGAAACGCTGGCCGGATTGTCGGGCTTTGGCGATCTGACCCTCACCTGCAGTTCGGACCTGTCGCGCAACTACCGGCTGGGGCTTGCCATTGGCCGGGGAGAGCGTTTCGACCCCTCTATCACCGTTGAAGGCGCCGCCACCGCCCGGGCCACCGCCGCCAAGGCCAAGGACATGCGGCTGGACATGCCGATCACACAAACCGTGGTCGCTTTGCTGGATGGCCGCTTGACGATTCATGACGCAACCGCTCAACTGCTGTCACGACCATTAAAAGAGGAATAAAATGCTTATAGCATTGATTGCACGCGATAAACCCGGGCATTTGGAAACCCGGATGGCGAATCGCACCGCGCATCTCGCCTATATTGAAGAGACTGGCGCCGTGGCGCAGGCAGGGCCGTTGCTGGATCAGAACGGCGAAATGGTCGGATCGCTGATCATTCTGGATGTCGAAGACATGGCCGCGGGCGAGGCCTGGGCGGAAAATGATCCCTACAACAAGGCAGGCCTGTTTGAGGCGGTCGAGCTGATCACCTGGAAAAAGGTCGTCGGCTGATGGCCTACTGGCTGTTCAAATCCGAACCTTCGACCTGGGGCTGGCAGGACCAGCAGGCCAAGGGCGACGCGGGTGAGGAATGGGACGGCGTGCGAAACTATCAGGCGCGTAATTTCATGCGCCAGATGAAACTGGGCGACCGCGGATTCTTCTATCACTCACAGAAAGAAAAATCCGTGGTCGGCATCGTCGAGGTCTGCGCCGAGGCGCACCCCGACAGCACCACGGATGATCCCCGCTGGGAGTGCGTGGATATCAAGGCGGTGCGCGCCTTCACGACGCCGGTATCGCTGGAGCAGATCAAATCCGATCCCCGGCTGGAAGAGATGGTGCTGGTAAAAAGCTCCCGCCTGTCGGTGCAGCCTGTGACCGAGGAAGAGTGGCGTATCATCTGCGATCTGGGCGGGACGGATCCGGACTGACCCTTGGCCGGTCGACTATGCTGATGCGGATATATCGCAACATCTCAATCGAACCGTTGGTATGATACAGCTCAAGACAGGCGATAGACCACATCCAACACGCGGATGCTGGATCCAAAAACCTGCTCTAAAACCGAAAAAGGGAAGGCCCGGCGAACGCAGGACCTTCCCTTCACCCCGCGTGCTCCTAAGCCACCACACGCGTATGAGAAATTCGGTTCCTGCCTTCCTGGCGGGTTGATCTATACCTACCCCAAGAACGACGCGTTCCGCAATTCACTAGCGTGGACAATACCTTTAAAATGCGAAACGCCCCAGGTGGGGCGTTTGCAAACTGTGTATTTTCAAAGTTTTAAATGGCTTTGGCGGGGTTAGCCGTAAACCGCTTCCTTGCCGAAATGCTTGGTCAGCATGTAGTAGAAAACCGCCCGGTATTTGTTGCGCTCAGATTTGCCATAGATCTCGACGACCTTGTTGATCGCCTCCATCAGTTCAGGCCCGTCAGCAAGACCCAGTTTCTTGATCAGGAAGTTCTGTTTGACGGTTTCCAGCTCGCTCTCCTGGCTGGAGGCAACGGTGGAGGCATCCGCATCGTAGATCGCGGGGCCGCAGCCGATGGTCACCTTGGTCAGCAGGTCCATATCCGGATCCATACCGCATTTGTTTTTCAGATCATCTGCATATTGTGCAATCAGGTCGTCACGTTTTCCCAAAGTCTTTTCTCCCTTCTGGGGCGGACCCGGCTCCGGATCCTTCCGGTCACATAATGGCCAGGATCAGCTTAAGGGCAGAACGCGACAGGGCAACGGGAATTTTTGCAATCCTGCCTCAAAGCCAGGCCTTTGCTGTCCGGGGGCAGGGAACCGGCACCGATCCGGTCTCTGCCTTGTAACAAAAAAGCCCCCGCATGATTTGCGGGGGCTTTGTGGTGTTCTGCTGTGAGGCCGGTCAGTAGCGGTAGTGCTCCGGCTTGAAGGGACCTTCGGGGGTGACGCCGATATAGGCGGCCTGCTCGGGGCTGAGCGTGGTCAGCTTGACGCCGATACGCTCCAGATGCAGGCGGGCGACCTTCTCGTCCAGATGCTTGGGCAGGATGTAGACCTCGTTTTTATATTCCTCACCGCGGGTCCACAGCTCGATCTGCGCCAGAACCTGGTTGGTGAAAGAGGCCGACATCACAAACGACGGGTGGCCGGTGGCATTGCCGAGGTTCAACAGGCGCCCTTCGGACAGAAGGATGATGCGGTTGCCCGAGGGCATCTCGATCATGTCCACCTGTTCCTTGATGTTGGTCCACTTGTGGTTCTTGAGGTTCGCCACCTGGATCTCGTTGTCGAAGTGGCCGATGTTGCCGACGATGGCCATGTCCTTCATCGCGCGCATATGCTCGATGCGGATCACGTCCTTGTTGCCGGTGGTGGTGATGAAGATATCGGCGCTGGAGACCACGTCTTCCA
>NZ_JBDOQR010000080.1:0-16954 GCF_039839315.1 Phaeobacter sp. CAU 1743
GCCGCATTGGAAAAACACCGCGACCCACAAAATGATGCGCTGGTTGACCCGTTGGATCAAGCCGCATAACCATGAAATCCGCAGCGTCGCCCGAAACGCTTTTCAACATCGTTCGGGACATTCCCCAGGACCTGCCTTGAGGACTATTGCCCCTCGTTTCCGGGATTTCATCTCTACTACCCAAGCCGTCAAAGGCCGTCCGCTGCCTTTGACATTGTGCTTGACGCCCTGCGGATGCGTGGCTGACATTCATGAATCGCTCTCATGAGTGACGTGATCTCCCGGGCCATTATTTCAAGCCGCATGGACCCCACCTAATCCCTGTTGCCACAATCAGACAACAGGATGCTATCGTATGAAAAAACTTCTTTCCGCTTCTGCCTTTGCCGTGATCAGCACGGGAGCCCTTGCCCAGGAGGTTGCGCGCACACTGCCCGAGTCTGTCGGACGTGTCGCACCGGCGCTTGAAGCCTTCTCCAACGATGCGCTTTTCGAAGGCGTCTGGGCAAGTGAGTCACTATCCATGAGGGACCGCGCGCTTGTGACATTCGCTGCCTTGATGACCCGTCATGAGGTCGAGAGCCTCGCTACTTACGTTGAGCTGGCCCTCGATTCAGGCGTCACCGCAGCCGAACTGTCGGAAACCGTCACCCATCTGGCCTTTTACACCGGCTGGGGCAATGCAACCGCCGCAGCAGAGGCGATGGCTCCCGTCTATACCAAACGCGGCATTGCCGTTGGCTCATTGCCCGCGGCGAAGACCGATCTTTTGCCATTGGATGAAGAGGCCGAGGCCGCACGCGAGGAGCTTGTCAGCCGCCTATACGGGAATGTGAGTATGGGCGTGGTGGATACCACGCGCGAGCTTTTGTTCTTGGACCTGTGGCGCCGCCCCGATCTCATGCCGCGTGACCGGAGCCTTGTGACGGTCGCGGCCTTGATCGCCAGCGGGCAGCCCGAGCAGATGACATTTCACTTGAACCGCGCAATGGACAACGGGCTGACACAGGAAGAAGCTGGCGCTGCCCTGTCTCATCTGGCGTTTTATGCGGGTTGGCC
This sequence comes from Phaeobacter sp. CAU 1743, assembly GCF_039839315.1. Classification (NCBI taxonomy): domain Bacteria; kingdom Pseudomonadati; phylum Pseudomonadota; class Alphaproteobacteria; order Rhodobacterales; family Roseobacteraceae; genus Phaeobacter; species Phaeobacter sp. CAU 1743. The sequence continues at coordinate 1,060 of NZ_JBDOQR010000080.1, forward strand.
CAAAGTCTTTTCCGCGTTGCCGGTGGCCAAACAGGTCTTTGAGAACCGCGACCAATAGAACATCCTCCCCAGCAGGATCGAAGCCGCGAGCATCAGAAGGAGTGGAACATGAAGATCGGCATCCTTGGATCTGGACTGATGGGGGGAACCCTTGGCCGCATTTGGGCTGAATGCGGCCATGAGGTTACCTTCTCCTACGCCCGGAGCGCGGCAAAGCTCGCGCGCCTTGCCGGCGAATGCGGGGGCGCAGCCGGGAGTGTCGCCGAGGCTGTAGCGGGAGCGGACGTGCTGCTGCTTGCCGTGCACTGGTCGCGGACGTCCGATGTGCTGGAACAGGCAGGCGATCTGGCTGGAAAGGTGGTGCTAAATTGCTGCGTTCCATTGAACGATGCCAACACGGATCTGGTGGTCGGCATGACAATTTCCGGCGCGGAGGTGCTAGCCAAGGCGCGGCCAAAAGCCCGCTGGGTGTCCTGCCTCAACACCATTCCGTCGGAAAGTTTCCCTCTGGTTTTCGCCCGCAAGGGGACGGCGCCCGTTCCGCAGGTCTTAACTTATGGCGACGATGCACAGGCGAAGAAGATTGCAGGTGAGTTGGTCCAAGACATCGGATTTGAGCCACTGGACACCGGAAGGTTGCGCAATGCACGCTACGTCGAGCCGTTCGCTATGGCCACTGTAGAACTCGCCTATGTTCAACCCGGCAGTCCGGCCCTGACCTACCGTTTTGACAAACTGCGCGACTGACCGCGCAAGAATGGAGATTTAGAAATGAAAATCACGCGTTCCGGTACTGCCCCGTCAAAAGTCGGCCCCGAGGACTGGTTCACCGGCACCGTCCGCATTGATCCGTTGTTTCAGGCCGAGGATCCCGGTCGCGCGGGTGGTGCTCATGTCACCTTTGAACCCGGCGCCCGCACGGCTTGGCATACGCATCCGGCTGGACAGACTTTAATCATCACTTTTGGCCGCGGACGGGTCCAGCGCGAGGGCGGCGCTGTCGAAGAGGTGAGCCAAGGGGATGTGGTTTGGTTCCCTGCGGGTGAAAAACACTGGCATGGTGCAGCCCCTGATACAGCTATGAGCCATATCGCCATTCAGGAAGCGATCAATGGCGAGGCCGTCACATGGTTAGAGAAAGTCGAAGACAAAGATTACAGACATTAACTGATCCAAAAGTTTCGAAGCCACTAGTGGGATTGCAACTTCCTAGCTACGTGCCAAAGGTACTGATTTTCCAATTATACTTAGCTGACACCCCGTCTGGTGGTGTGGGTGTCAGCGGCCTTCGGATTTTGCGGTAGGGTCGGTTTGCTACACCCGATATGAACCGGGTGATAGTCCTGATGGGCGAAGTTGCCCTTCCCCGGGCAGACTTATCCCACAGCCTCTGTGACCGGGATGCCGAGCGCGGTGTAGCCGTTCAGGACGGCGATGCGGACCTGGATCTCTGCGACCTGGCGGTCGAAGTCCCTTGCCACGAGCCGCTGGTCCAACAGTTTGATACAATGCATTTTCGTCTCGGTGCGACTTCGGCGGTGGTATCCGCTCCATCGTCTCCAAAGGGCGCGGCCGAGATCCCTGGACGCCCGCAGGGCTTCATTGCGCGCCACGGCTCCGGCAGTGACGGTCTTCCAGGGCTTCGCGTTCTTGCCGGGCGGGATGACAGCTTGGGCACCACGGTCAGCGATCGCATCGTAGCATTTGCGGGTATCGTAAGCGCCGTCGGCGGTCACCGAACCGATCTCTTCATCCAGTACGATCTGACCAAGCAGGTCGGGTAGCACCGGAGCATCACCGATGTGGCTTCCGGTGACCTCGACAGCGCGGACCTCCAGCGTTTCCTCATCGATCCCGAGATGGATCTTGCGCCAGAGCCGCCGCTTCGGGCCGCCATGCTTGCGGGCGTGCCATTCGCCTTCGCCCTCGACCTTGAGGCCGGTACTATCGACCAGCAGGTGCAATGGCGCCTTACAGCCGCGGTAGGGGGTGTTCACGGCCAAGGTCTTCTGGCGGCGAGACAGTGTGCTGAAGTCCAGCACCGTCCAGTTCAGGCCGACAAGGCACAGGAGGCTCTCGACGAATCCGGTTGTCTGCCGGAGCGCCATGCCGAACAGCACCTTCATCGAAAGGCACATCTGGATGGCGACCACGCCTGCCTGTCGGCGCGGCATCCCAGTTCATCTCGGGGTTGAACCAGATCGTAAGCGAGCCACGGCGCTTGAGCGCTTCCTTGTAGTCTGGCCAGTTCTTGGTCCTCCAGGTCGGAGGTGTGGGCCTGCTCATGCATCCCAGCTACCACGCTGGAAGCGCGAGATGAATCCCTCAGAGGATTTGTGCAACAGAACCGTCTTCGGCGCTCCAAAACGCGAGGGCCGACTGTCTGCAACTAAAATGGGTAAGCCGGATCGTGTGTCATTTCGCCACCGCTTGCAATGGCACCATGCGGACCAGGGTGCAGTAACCTGATGCGCGCAGGCACGGGCTGCGACTACGTGACACCACGGCCCGTGCCGACACATACGGTCAACATCCCGGAGCCCGTGCCTTCGGGGTCAAAGGTATGGCGTTTCGGGACAGGCGGCTTGCACAGCCTTGCCTTTATCCAATCACTTCTCTGCGCAACGTCTCGCGGCTCTCCTGTGCATGTTTGGCAATCTGTTCCAGCGGTGCGAACCATACATCGCCCCGTTCCAGAACAGCCTCCAACTGACGCTCCATCTCGCGCCAGCGCGCCAGGCGACCGGTCAGGAAGGGGTGCAGGACCGGCATCCAGAACCCTCCCGCATCGTACATCGCCTCGAATTCTTCAAAGAACGGCGCGATCCCCTCGCGCGGGCCGCGCACCGGCATCAGGTAGTCGATCTCGGCAAAATGTGCGAAGGGCGGCCAGTCGTCGGTCCCCCAATGCGGCGGCATCTCGATGATGCTGCCTGTGCCTGTTTTGACAAGGTAGGGCAGTTCATCCGCCATCATCGAGCTGTCGTATAGGAATTCATGCGCGATCAGCCGGTCCACCATCGCAGGCGTGATGCTATAGACCGGCGCGCGATAGCCGCGCGGTTTGCGGCCCGTCAGTTTGACATGCACCTCTAGGGCGCGTTCGAACAGTTCCGCTTCTTCGGCATCGGAATGCCCCATCGGATCCTCATGGCGCCAGGAGTGATGGCCGATCTCATGCCCGCCTTCGAGAATTGCCTCGACCGTCTTTGGGTAATTTTCCATCACCCAGCCCGGCATAAAGAAAGTCTGGGTCAGGCCAAGTCGGCGATAGGTCTCCAGAATACGGGGAACCGCCACCGTCGGCCCGTAGCGCCCCATGGAAATCGGCTGGAGCCGCAACTCTGCATCATCGCGGCAGGCATCCCGGATCAGGGAATCGGCGTCGATATCAAAGGTGATTGCGGCCGCACATGTCTTGCCATGGGGCCATTTGATGGGATGTAGAAACATGTGAATCCTTGTTTGGTCTTGCCGTGCGCCGGACTATCCGCCGGTCAGGACGTTGCGATGTGGAGCGAGAACAGCGCCTCAAGATCGCGGCGGAACCGACGCGCGATCTCATCACTGTTGATGTCGTCCGAACTGATAAACTGGATGAAGCGAGCGTTCTGAAGGTGGAACAGCGCCTTGCCCAAGCCTTCTGCATCGACCGAGGGCGGCAGGTCCCCCGCCTCTTGCAGGGCCTTGATCCTGCGCACCAGCACCTGCGCCAGTTCCTGATCCAGTTCGAAATAGGTCTGGCTGAGCGGCGATCCCCCGTTGAGAGTCACCGCAGAAATCACCTGACGCCAGATCTCCTTTTCCAGGTTGGACATGGCGTGATCGACGATGGTGGATGCAAACTTCGCCGCGATTTCGATCAGATTGCCCGATTCTTGGGCAAGCTCACGGTCCAACCGGTCGATCAGCTGCGCATCGCTTTGCGTGACCATGGCAAGAAGAATGCCCGCCTTGGTGCCGTAATACTTGTGCACGGTGACGCCGGAAACCCCGGAGGCTTCTGCGATTGCTTCGATCGTCGTCTTTTCAAATCCCTGTTTTAAAAAGAGTTTTCGGGCGGATTCGACGATGCGCCTTTGACGGTCTTCTTTCTGTCGTTCTCTCAAACCCACGGTCGGATACTCCGGTTTTCTGCTGCTACGGGGCCATCTAATCAAACACCATATAGGTTAGTCCACTTAAAAAATTAGTTGCATTAAGTTTTTTACTGGATACGGTTTTTACCAAGTTGCACCCGAAACCGAACAACGAGGAATAGCCATGCGTTCTTTTACTAAACTCGCTTCAGCTGCCGCGGTGGCACTGGGCCTAGGGGCAGGTGCCGCCGCCGCTGATACTGTCAAGGTTGGCGTCTGTGTGTCCTGGCCCGGCTACGCGATGCTGGAGGTTGCCCGCCAGAACAATCTGATCCCCGACCACGACCTGCAGATCACCATCTTCGAAGATCCGCTGGGCGGGCACGCTGCCCTCGCGGCGGGTCAGCTCGACGTTTACGGCTGCACCGCGGATTACACCCCGCTGACTGTCGACCGCGGCACCGATGTGGTGAACGTGGCCTTCCTCAACCCCTCTTACGGTGTCGACCACATCATCCTGGCCCCGGAAATTGAGGCCGCCGATCTGCCCGGCAAGAAGGTCGCGGCGCCGCAAGCCTATATCGGTCACCTGTTGATGGGCATCTGGCTGGACACGCTGGGCGTCACCCCGGATCAGGTCGAATGGGTGAACCTCAACGCAGACGAGGCCGTGGGTCCGATGCTGTCGGGTGATCTGGCGGCTGCCTATATGTACGAGCCGTGGATCTCCAAGGTGCTGGAGGCCAGCCCTGGATCGAAAAGCGCCGTCAACACCGCCGACCCTGAGGTTCTGAAGACCGGGATCTTCATGGACGCGCTCTATATGAACAAGAACTTCATCGCCGAAAAACGCGATGTGGCGCTGGCCGTTCTGAAAGCGCGCTGGGATGGTCTGGGCTACTGGAACCAGAACGTGGCCGAGACAAACAAGGCGATGGCAGAGTTCCTGCAATGGCCGGAAGAGGACATCGGATATGTCATCGGCACCAACGGCAAGAGCTTTGAAGGCGGCATCTACATGCTAGACTTCGATGAAGCCGCGCAGCTCTGCGGTGTTCTGGACGGCGAGCCGCCCTTTGGCATGGCTAATGGTTCCATGGTGGATTCCGTTGCGCTGACCAATGACTGGTGGGTCAAACTGGGCCTGATGGACAAGACCGTCGACGCGGCTGCCGGGATCGACTGTAGCCTGATGGGTGATTTGGCCGCCTCTGGCTATCGTCAGTCGCTGACCGCCAATTAAGCCAAAAAGCAGAAGCGCCATCCGGTGCTTCTGCCCCTTCCGCCAACGGAGGTAATCCGGTGTCCTCGTCTACCCGCTCCAAACGCTTTCTGGAAATCCGCATGCCAGTCACCCGGCGCCAGCGCATGCTGTCTGCCTTTGGCATATGGGCCGTATTCTTTGCCGTCTGGACCATCGCTGCGGCCACCGGTCTGGTGAATGAGCTTCTGGTCCCCTCGCCGCAAAAGGTGTTCAGCGCCACCTATGATCTCTTCGCAGCGCGCGATTTCGCCAGCGATGTGCTCGTCTCTATCACCCGCGTTGTGGTGGCCTTTGCCATGGCCTGCGCCGTTGCAGTGCCGCTGGGGGTGATGATGGGCACCTTTGCCTCGGTCGAGGCAATCTTTGCCCCCTTTGTCTCCGCCTGGCGTTACCTGCCCGCGCCGTCCTTTATCCCGATCCTGCTGATGTGGTTCGGCACCGGTGAGGCGCCCAAGCTGGCGCTTTTGTTCATCGGCGTCATCTTCTTCCTGATCACCCTGATCATGGATCACACCAAGAACGTGCGCAAAGAGCTGATCGAAACCGCTCTGACATTGGGCGCAGACCGCTACGTCGTTGTGTTGAAAGTGGTCTTTCCCGCCGCGCTGCCCGATATCGTGGTGGCGATGCGTCAGATGCTGGCGATGGCCTGGACCTATCTGGTGATCGCCGAGATCGTCGCCTCCACCACCGGCATCGGCGCCATGATGATGCGGGCGCGCCGCTTCCTCAAAACCGATGAGATCCTCGCCGGTATCATCGTCATCGGCGCCCTTGGCCTGCTGTTCGACCTTCTCTTTGCCGCGCTGCACCGTGGCCTGTTCCCCTATCTCAAGGAAAAACGCTGATGACTGCGACGCTGGTTGATATCTCGAACCTGTCCAAGGCGTTCGACATTGGACGCGGGCAGAAACTTCAGGCGGTGCAGGATGTGTCATTCTCCGTCGAGAAGAACTCCATCTGCGTGCTGCTTGGCCCGTCTGGCTGTGGCAAATCCACCATCCTGCGCATGATTGCTGGGCTTGAAACCGCAACCGAGGGCGAGATTGTCGTCGGCGGGCGCAAGGTCGACGGGCCGGGGCGCGACCGGGGCATGGTGTTCCAGGCCTATACGTCGTTTGACTGGCTGACGGTGCGCAAGAATGTCGAATTCGGAATGAAAATCAATGACGTGCCCGCACAGGAGCGCCGCGAACGGGCCGAGCATTTTCTCAATCTGGTTGGCCTGTCCAAATTCGCCGATGCCTATCCGTCGCAACTGTCCGGTGGCATGCGCCAGCGCGTGGCCATTGCCCGCACGCTTGCCAATGATCCCGAAGTGCTGCTGATGGATGAACCCTTTGGCGCGCTCGATGCAGAAACCCGCTGGCTGATGCAGGAGCTGATGATCGACGTGGCGGAAAAGACCAATACCACCATGGTGATTGTCACCCATGATCTGGAAGAGGCGATCTTTCTGGCGGACAAGATCGTCTTTCTTTCAAGCCATCCGGGCCGCCTGAAGGAGGAGATTATCCCGGCCTTCAAGGATGGGACGCGGATCGCTGACAAGGAACGCATCGTACGCCTTGAGGGCTACGGTGCACTGGAAGAAAAACTGATGCGGCTGATGCGCGAAGAGGGGCACCGGGATGAATAAGCCAAGCACAGACGGAGGCGCAGCATGAGCGTGAGTTTCGATTTCTCCGGCACATCCGTTCTGGTCACCGGCGCCAGCAGCGGCATCGGCTACGGCGTGGCGATGGGCTTTGCACGGGCAGGGGCCGACCTCACGATCCTGTCGTCGAGCGATGCGATCTTTGACGCCGCCAAGGAGATGCCTGGCGATGTGCAGGCGATCAAATGCGATATCTCGGATGCCGCAGCGGTGACACAGGCGCTGGCGCATGTCGAGAAACTGGACGTGCTGATCAACAATGCGGGATTGGAACGCCCGACGCCCCTGACCGGCAAGAACCCTGAGGGCAACGCCACCTTTGAACAAATCGTCGGGATCAATATCACCGGCACCCAGAACGTGACCGATACGCTGGTGAACCGGATCAGCGACGGCGGGCGGATTATCATCACCGCGTCCATCTGGGCCAAGACCGCCGTGGGCGGGTTCTCGGCATATGTCGCCTCCAAACACGCCAATGTGGGCCTGATGCGCACCTGGGCGCAGGAGCTGGGACCGCGCGGCATCCGTGTCAACGCCGTCTGTCCGGGTTGGGTCAAGACCGGCCCTGCGATGAACTCCCTGCGGGAACTGGCTGAAACCAGCGGCCAAAGCGAAGAGGAATTGTTGCAGGAAATCGTATCTGCGCAAGCCATCGACGGGCTGATGGAACCGGCGGATATGGCCGCGACCTATATGTTCCTTGCCAGCGATGGCGGCGCGAATATCACCGGGCAAGCGATCAATGTCGACCGGGGCGAGGTGATGGCATGAGCCTGCAAGGCCAGACCGCGCTGGTCACAGGCGGTGCGCGCGGCATTGGGCGGGCGATCTGCCTCGCGCTTGCCGATCTCGGCGCGGATGTCGGGTTCTGTCACTATGACGACCCCGAGGCCGATGCGACTTTGGCCGCCACTAACCAACGCTCGCGCGGTTTTGCCATGAGCGCCGATGTCGCCGATGAACAGGCCGTCGAGGGGTTTTTTAACGCCGCGAGCGAGGCCCTTGGCGCGCCCGATATTCTGGTGAACAACGCCGGGATCCTGCGCGAAAGCCCATTGGCCGAAACCGAGGCCGCGGATTTCGACCGGGTCATTGCGGTGAACCTTAGAGGGAGCTTCCTCGCCTCCCGCGCCTTTGTGCGCCGAACGGACAGCGGGCGGATCATCAATATCGCCAGTGATCTTGGCCTGCTGGGGCGCGAAAACATGCTGGCCTATACCGCATCAAAAGGCGCGATCATCACCATGACCCGGACGCTGGCGCGCGAGTTGGCGCCGGGGATCCTGGTCAATGCCGTGGCACCGGGCTCGATCGAGACCGACATGACCAGCCCCCAGAACATGAGCCCCGAGGCCATTGCCAAGGATCTCGACACACCACTTGCGCGCTTTGGCCAGCCGCGCGAAATCGCCGATATGGTCGTCTTTCTCGCCAGCCCGCAAAGCGGTTTCATCACCGGGCAATGCTTTGGCGTCAACGGCGGCAGCGTCATGTTATAATCAAGGATACCCCCCCATGACTGACTCTTTCTTCCACCCGGTTTCCGGTTTCGATGTGCCGCGCTTTGCCGGTGTTCCGACCTTCATGCGCCTGCCGCACCTGTCGCTTGATGATCCGCGCCTGATGGACGTGCAGGTCGGCCTGATCGGAACCCCCTGGGACAGCGGCACGACCAACCGCCCCGGCCCACGCCACGGACCGCGCCAGCTGCGCGACATGTCGACGATGATCCGGGCTCAGAACGGCGCTACCGGTGTGCGCCCGTTCGAGATGGTGAACTGCGCCGATCTGGGCGATGTCGGGCCGAACCCGGCGGATCTGCATGACAGCATGGACCGGATCACCCAGTTCTATGATCAGGTTGTGGCCGCTGGTGTTGTCCCGCTGACAGGCGGCGGCGATCACCTCTGCTCGCTGCCGATCCTGCGGGCCCTGGGCAAGAGCGCACCGCTGGGCATGATCCACTTCGACAGCCACACTGACCTCTTCAAGGATTACTTCGGCGGCACCCAGTACACCCACGGTACGCCTTTCCGCCGCGCCATCGAAGAGGGCCTGTTGGATCCCAAGCGCGTGGTGCAGATCGGCATTCGCGGCACCACCTACGACAGCGAGGACCGTGACTTTGCCGATGCGGTCGGCGTCCGGGTCATTGCGATAGAGGAGTTCCATGCCCGTGGCCCGGAGGATGTGATGGCCGAAGCCCGCGGGATTGCGGGCACGCAGCCGACCTATGTGTCCTATGACATCGATTTCGTCGACCCGGCTTTTGCCCCGGGCACTGGCACGCCGGAGGTCGGTGGGCCGAACTCGTTTCAGGCGCTGCAGGTTGCACGGTTGCTGAAAGGGGTGAACATCGTCGGCGCCGATCTCGTCGAGGTCTCCCCGCCCTTCGATCAAACCGGCGGCACCGCCTTCCTTGGCGTATCCATCATGTTCGAGATCCTTTGCAGCTTGGCAGTCAGCTTGTCAAAATAGGTCTAAGGTCTGGGCGAGAGCAAAAAACGTCCCGCCCAACCCTTGCAAAGCGAGCAGCACCAACGGCGCAAGGAAAAGGCGGTCCGCCAGATGGGCCGCCTTTTCGCGCGGGGTGCGCAAAGCCTGCCAAGGGCCGGAACCTGTCAAACAGGGCACGGATCCCAGGGCGGAAAATTTTCTACTCAAAGATGATATCGATCAAAGTGTAGCGACTGCGCTTGCATACACTGGCCAACGTTAAATGCGACAGCACCAGGGCGTGCTTAACGATGGAGACGGTTATGGCAGATTCAGTTTCAACCTCCGGCGGCGCCGCTCAAGGCGACCTATATGGTGATCTTTGGGTGCTGACCCGGGATCTTGACCCAAGTGATGGCGGCGGCAACGGTGAACCGGTGCTGGATGAGAACGGCCAGATCGTGCCGATCGGCTATAATCCTGAAACCGGCGAGACCTTTCCGATCCACCTCGTCGAAGGCGGAGAAGGCGAATACGAAGTCCCAGCTGACCAGCTGGATTACATCCAGGAAATCGAGATGGAGCGGGCAAACATTATGCGTTCGCCCGATCAGGTAGTCGAATCCGCTCTGGAAGAGGCGCTTGGCAAGATCAACGCCGGAACCGAGATCACGACTGATGCGTCGGGCCGCATCATGGTGGACGGTGTCCTGATCGATTCCCCACGCGAGAACCTGGCACTTTACAAGCTGATCATGACCGCAGGCGGCGCAACAAGCTGGACCGAGGTTCAGGCGAATGTCGCCGGGAACATTCCGCAATCGCTGATCGACCTGATGAACGCGGGCTGGAACCCCACCGGGCTGCTGGCCGGCGTCTTCTCCAAGTTCCACCCGGTCAGCATGGACGCGACGCTCACCGCGCATACCTTCATGGGGGTGAACGAAGTCACCGGTTCCGGCGACACCCAGACAATCGACTATTTCGGCTTTACCGATGGCAGCGCAGAGACCTTCGACTATGACCGTATCGCCACCTATGGAGATGCCTGGGTCCAGTGGTACCAGGACATGGACGGAGATCCCTCCGACCTTGAGGCAGTGCAGCGTACACTGCTGGACGTGATCTGGGGCAAGGACCGCAACGGCGACGGCGTCAATGACGTTGGCACCGGCAAGGACTGGGTGGACGAGTACATGACACTCTCTGCCGATGGCGAGAGCTATGAAATGGCCGAAGGCTCGGCCGCCGGGATCAACGACTGGGCTCAGTCGGTGGAAGACGCCCGCGAAGCCATCTACGTGCTGCACGAATACGTCGGCACCACGGAAATCGCTGCGCCAGAGGCAACCGACGACGTCATCGAGGGTAGTTCCTACGCCGACTACATCGCCTCCTGGGGCGGTGATGATCTGGTCCTTGGCCACGAAGGCGACGATCTGATTGACGGCGGCGAAGGCAACGACACGCTGAAAGGCAACCTTGGCGATGACAGCCTCGAAGGTGGCGCGGGCAATGACGTTGTGCGGGGTGGGTTTGGCGACGATGTGCTGGTCCGCGGTGGCGGCAACGACAAGCTGTTTGGTGGTCGCGGGTCCGACAAACTGAACGGCGGCGCTGGTGACGATACCATGGACGGTGGCGCGGGCAACGACATCCTGCGCGGAGGTCGTGGCGCCGACCTGTTGACCGGAGGTGAAGGCGCCGACAGCTTCTTTTTCCGGCCGTCAGCTCCCGGCGAAGCGGATACCATTTCCGACTTTTCCAGCGACGAACTCGATATCATAAGACTGGACCGGATCGACGCGGACAGCTCCACCGAAGAAGACGACGCCTTTACCTTTATCGGCAGTGCCCGCTTCAGCGGCACCGCAGGGGAACTTCGCGCCGCGGATCGTGGCGATTTCCAACGCATCGTCGGCGATGTGGACGGTGATGGTAGCGCAGATTTCGTCGTCAAAGTTCTCGGCACCGATGCGGCGGAAGTGGACTGGTTCGCGCTTTAACGCGTGCCCGGCCCCGTCGGTCGCCCCCCCCTGTCAAAGTCAGGTCAGCCGCCCCTTCACAAGATGCGGGCGGTTGACCTTGTGTTGCCTGGAACGTGATTGCCGCGAATGTTTGAAACGCAGCGTTCCCAACACTGCCAGCAACATCGCAACCGGCACCGGTTCAAAGAGTGTCGCCGTGCGGATTTGTTCCGCTGAAAGAGCCAGAACGAGGCCGGGCGCGCCTGATCCAGCGCGCCCGCCTTTCGCAGCGCCTTTCAGTCCGCGGTGCTGAGCGACAGACCCAGAAGCGCGCGGCGTTTCAGCCAGAGGCTGGGGCGGTAGCGTTCCGACCCGGTCGTGGATTGCAGCCCTTCCATGATCGACAGCACCCGGTCTGCGCCGACCTTGTCGCCATACTCCAGCGGGTTGAACGGGTAGTTGAGTCCCATCGTCATAGCCTTGCCCAGATCCTCGGGGCTGCCGACGCCGATCTGCGCCATCTCGCAGCACAGGTTCACGATCATCGAAATGATACGCGGTGCAACAAAGCCGGGGCTGTCCTTGATGACCTCGACATGCAGGCCCGCGCCCGCCAGCCAGGTGGTCACCGCCTTCAGCACATCCGAGCCGCCAGGGGCGGTCATCACGGTAACGATCCCGCGTTCGACCGCGCTCAGGTCCACTGCAACGGTGCGTTTGGGGTCAAGGCCAAGGCGGGCAACGGTGCTGGTGCAATCCTCGCCAAGCGGGCTGACCAGGATCAGCGCCTTGCCGTCATCCTCGGCAGCGCTGAGGCCCTTTTCCACCAGCGGAGCAAAAGCATCCGAGCGTTCCGGCAGAACTGCAGTCAGCGGGGTCTTTGGTCCGGCTTCGGGCGGGGTCGGCAGCTTGGGCAGGTCCTGCGCGTAGTCGTAGAAACCGCGCCCCACCTTGCGCCCCAGCAGCCCCGCCTCAACCATATAACCATGGCGCGGCGTGGTGCGCAGGCGTGCATCGCTGTGGTAGCCGTTGAAGATGAAGGTCGAGACCGGGAAGTTGGTGTCGATGCCGGTGAGATCCATCAACTCGAACGGGCCCATCCGGAATCCGCCCGCCATCTTCATGATACGGTCGATCTGCTCAGGCGGGGCGACGCCTTCGGCCTCGATATGCAGACCTTCGGTGTAATAGGCCCGCCCACCCAGGTTCACGATGAAGCCGGGTCCATCCTTGGCGATCACCGGCACCTTGCCCATCGCCTTGCCCATTTCATAGGTCGCATCGACAACGCCCGCATCGGTGGCCGCGCCGCCGATCACCTCGACCAGCTTCATCAGCGGCACCGGGTTGAAGAAGTGCATGCCCACCACGCGGGCGCGGTTTTCGCAGTTCTTCGCGATTGATGCGATGGAGAGCGAGGAGGTGTTCGACGCAAGAATGCAGTCCTCGCTGACGATGCCCTCAAGTTCGGCAAACAGGCTCTGTTTGATGTCGAGCCGCTCGATGATGGCTTCGATCACCATCTGCGTATCCGCAAGGGAGGTGAGGTCGCCTGATGTGGTCAGCCGCCCCTTGGCCGCAGCGGCGGCGTCCGCCTCCAGCTTGCCCTTTTCGACCATACGGTCGATACGCCCTTCGATATCGGTCTTCGCCTTGGCCAGCGCCTCGGCGTTCATGTCGTTCAGCACCACGTCATAGCCCACAGTCGCCAGCACCTGCGCGATGCCCGCCCCCATGAGCCCGGCGCCGATCACGCCAACCTTTTTGATGTCGTCGAATGCATAAGCCATCACTTATTGTCCTTTGAACTCGGGGGCGCGTTTTTCAAGAAAGGCGCGCATTCCCTCTTTTTGATCGTCAGTGGAAAACAGCATCTGGAACAGGCGGTTCTCCAGCATGAGTGCGGTATCCAGCGGCGTGTTCGCCCCCTCGCGCACCGCGTCACGGATCGCCTGTACCGCCTTGGCAGGCTGGGCGGCGATCCTCTTGGCCATGGCAAGCGACGTGTCCATCACCTCGGCATCCGGTACCACTTCTGAGACGATGCCCAGATCCAACGCCACATCCGCCGGGAACAGATCGCCAGTCAGAAGGTAACGCAGCGCCTTGGCTTTGCCCGCCGTGCGCAGGATCTTCTGGGTGCCACCGGCGCCGGGCATGATGCCCACCTTGATTTCCGGCTGGCCGAATTTGGCGGTGTCGCCTGCAATGATGATGTCGCACATCATCGCCATCTCACAGCCGCCGCCCAGCGCCATGCCACGCACCGCTGCGATGACGGGGGTATTCGACGCTTCGAGCGCGCGTTTGACAGCACCCAGACGGTCGAAGACCTCCTGCATCGGCCGCACCTCGGCCAGCTCGGCCAGATCCGCCCCGGCGGCAAAGGCCTTTTCATCGCCCGTCATCACGATGCACCGGATCCCGGGGTCGGCGTCCAGTTCAGTCACCGCCTTGGCGATTTCCGCCCGAAATTCGGTCGACAGCGCGTTGCGCCGTTCAGGGCGGTTGAGCCGGATCACACCAACCCGGTCACCGGGGCGTTCGATGAGCACCAAAGACATGTTTTCTCCTGTCGCATTGCAAAGGACGCCGGTCCGGTCTGCACCGGACCGGGCGCGTTACCGCCCCTTATAAGATGGATTAGATACTTGGCAAACAATTAGCTTGGTAATTAATTGCCAATTCGTCCCGTCCCAAGAAGGTGCCGAGGCGAAGGCACGCGTCACAGGCGGTCGGGGCAATCGACTTGTACAGTGGAAGGAGCTCCGGCCAGCGGAGCCCGTGCATTGCCCGGGTTGAGCCCAGCCTTAAGACGAGATCCTGACCCGCCTCAATCCCGCGCCATCGACGCCTTGAGGTTCTGCCGCATCTTCGCCAGCACCTTCATGGTGGTGGCCAGCTCTTCCGGTTCGATCCCTGTATTGGCGATGGTATCCACCTGGCGCTGCGTCTCGGTCATGATATCCATCAGCTGGTGCGCCTTGTCTGTTGCAAAGATCCGTTTCGACCGCCGGTCGCCGGGATCGGCGCGCCGTTCAACAAAGCCGCGTGCCTCCAACCGGTCGATCAGTTTGGAAGTGGTCACTGGCCCGATGTCCAGCTTGGCCGCAAGATCCGCCTGCCGCTGACCAGCCTCTCGCATGAGGCTGAGCACCGCCCAACCCTGCGCCATGGTGATGTCGTGCGGCCGCAATAGCCCGTCAAACAGAATGCCGCGAAACCGCGCGATATCCTGAAACACCGGGCCCGAGACCCCTTCATTGCGAGCCGTGGTTGCCTTATCGCTTTTGGTCATACTGCCGCCCCATACTTCGCCAATCTCCCCCCGCCCGCCCGCGCGACCGCTTGGCAAAAAGGGTAATTAGCTTGATTATTATTTGCAAGATAAATACCTTAAGCAAAAGGCTTTGGCTCTGCTTCCGCAACCGGCGGAGGCAGCTCTCGCACGGAGCTGCACCACTCTAACCCGCACAACTCTGAGGAGTTCTGACAAGATGGCCAAGCAACCCTCGCCGTCACGATACAGCGCCCAATAATGCTGTCATCCGCTTTTCTTCTTCTTGTCAGCATCGGGGCCATCGGTGAAATCTTTACCGATGGCCCCGCTCTGCGGCTGATGGAGCTCGTGGGGATCCTGGGCTTTCTGGCGCTGGAACTGCGCGGCCTGTCCAAAGTCGCTTTAATCCTCCTGTCACTGTGCATCGCGCTGCCGCTTTATGAGGTCAGCCAAGGCACCTTTGATCTTGCCCGCGCCTCCACTGCCATCGACAGGGCGGCGTTCTTCGCCTTCTTCCTCACCTCGCTCAGCTTCCTTCAGTTCGCCGCGACCAGCTCGCCGCTGATCCTGCGCTCGGGCGAGATTCTGGTGAACCAGCGCCCGGGCCGCCGCTATCTGGTGCTGACCTTTGGCGCGGCGGTATTTGGCATCCTCTTGAATTTCTCGACCATCGGCCTCTTGGGGACAATGATCGCCAAGGGTGTATCTCCCGGCGAGACCGACGAGGAAAAGCGCATCGCGGGCATCCGCCGCCGCCGCATGACGCTGGCCATGATGCGCGGGTTTTCCTCGCTTCCGATGTGGTCGCCGATGACCGTCACCATGGCACTGATCACTGCGGCCATTCCCAGCGTCGCCTATGGGCAGATCGTCATCTATTCACTGCCGCTGGCGGTGGTGATGCTGCTTTTGGGCTGGGGGATCGACCGGATGAGCTATCCGCGCCGGGTGCTTCCGGGCCTGCCCGAGGCGCCCTCCCTTGCCGGATTGCTGCCGCTGATGGGGATGGTAATCTTCGTGCCGTCATTTTCCTGGGGCGTCTCCGTAATACTCGGCGTTACACTCATTCAGGCGCTGCTTCTGGGTCGTGTCTCGGAGTTGGTGGAAATTTGAAGGCGGCGTAATCTCCGGGTGAACATCCACCCACCCAACCGGCGGCGGCAACCGCCAGGGAGATCACGCCATGACCAAGAATACCTATACTTCCAG
>NZ_JBDOQR010000081.1:0-16657 GCF_039839315.1 Phaeobacter sp. CAU 1743
CCGCCTGCGATGTCGTAGTCTTCTTCATGGTGTTGCTTTCCTTTCGGTTTGATCACCCCGAGCCTACGGCTCAGGGAAAGCAACGCCACCCTTCAGGCAAACTTCAACATCAACCGGGACATCCCCGCCCCAAACTGCCCTCAAGCGGCAACATCGGCGCAGCCGAAGACGTTGTTCAGACGTTCCTTAAGATTGCCGCGGCTGTTTGTTTCGTACGCAGCAACATTGGCGCTTGTTTCTTGTGATTGCCTCAAACTGGGTGATTATCCGAGAAATTGGCCCGGCACGGCTGCTCGGATGTTTGGCGCTTCAAACAGGCAGAAATTGCAATGAGCAGAGAAACAGAAGGCCGGGTATTGAGTGGATTTTACACACAATAAGGGCGGTAGGTGCCGGATTGTTTCGAATGCTCGTTGCAAGTTAAGCCCTTGCCGTCGTTGATATACTCCAGCTTGGAAACAGTTTTTCAACGTTACAAACTCAAAGAGGGCGCGTTTCTTTGAGTTTCTACAAATCGTTTAAATTTTCTTTCGATTTTTTCCTTTGTTGGTTTCAGGGCCTAGGGTAGTTTCGATTGAGCCCATCTGGGGGGGCTGTTTTTGAGTACGCCGAAATTCGGCACTGGGGTTCTGTTCGCTCTGGTATTTGCTGTCGTCTGCCTGGCAGTGAGTGTGTCGTTGAATGTGCATTGTTGACCTGCACGCCTTTCGGGCTGTGCGGAATACGGCGGCGGTAGAATAGGCCGCATCCCCCTACATGATCGGGTATTGGCGATGTCGGCAGATCTGTGCGGCATGGTTATTTGGTATTCGGTCGCTCCGGCGTCCAGAGTTTCTGGTGCGAGCGCGTGCCGAAGAGGAGAATGTGATGGCTGAGAATTTCGACAACCCGTATTCGGCAAATCTGATTGGTTTGTGGGACTTCCGCGAGGATTACACGGAAGACGACACCGGTCTGGGTGATGGCATTGCGCAGGATGGGACGGGTTCTCCCTCGACAACCTATGCCGGTGGCTGGATGCTCGGAAATGGCAGCAACACGCAGTTCACCGTTGGTGGGAGCGATGATGGCCCGTTCGACCTGACCGAAGGGACACTCATCAGCACTTTTCGGCCAAATGAGGTTCCGGGATCTGAGGCTCAAACCGTTGTCAGCCGCGGTCTTGAGACGTCGGGAGATGCCGACGGCGAAAATTTCGAAATCCGAATCACAGAAGACGGTGCGGTCGAGGTTTCGCACGCAGATGGCGGTGCTTCTGTGCTGCTGACAACCGATCCCGGCTTTTTCACCGGAGGCGATGTGCTGACCGTGAAATACAGCTGGACTGACGGGGGCCAGACGATGGTGGTGGAAAACACCACGCAAGGCACGATCGCAACTGCGGGCGATGACGTGCCCGGCCTGACGCTGGACGTTGCTGCCGAGGAGAGCGACAGTTTCTCCATTGGTGCTGCCGGGGACGGGTCTGCGTCTTTTGACGGTCTGATCGATTATGTGGCCGTGCTGGATGAAGATGTAATCGCGGGTGAGCTGGACGGGATCGTGGAAGGCGGTGCTACGGACGACCTGATCGATGACGCCTATACCGGTGATCCAGAAGGCGACCGGATCGACGCCGGTGATGCGATTAACCCGGCAGATGGCCCGGATGACGATCTGGTCAACGCCGCAGCCGGGGATGACACCGTTGAAGCGGGCGCCGGGGACGACACCGTGCATGGTGGCTCTGGGGCAGACAGCCTTAGCGGGGGCGCAGGCGATGACGTGCTGGAGGGTGACACCGATGCGCCGGGCGCCGGTCCCAGCAGCCGCGAGGTTTTCCAGTGGGATCTGGCGCCGGATCCGGATGATGGCGGCGCGGTTGATCCGCAGGACGATCTGAGCGGCGGCTTTTCGCAGGACACAGGTTCGGTTACCGTTGATTTCTCGGTCCTGTCGCAATCCTCCGGATCGGTCACTGAGTTCAGCAACACCACGCAATTCGTTGGCAATATTGATACCGACGGCAGTGCGGCCGACGCCAACAGTGGCCTGTATTCGGATCTTAATTCAGATGGCAGCAACGCGGCCTATCAGCTCGATTTCTCAGATCCGGTTGGAAATGTTTCCTTCCGTATCAACGATATCGATGGCGATGGCTCGGTACAGGTCAGCGCATTTGACGCTGACGGAAACCCGGTAATCGTCAATCTCTCGGGCGGACCGGCGCTGACTTTGTCGGATGCGGATGCCGTGCCGGGCGATGACAGTGCCGAGGTCAAGGTTGACGGCACCTATGCCAGCGATGTCGATCCGGACATTTCCCTGTTGGTGACAATTCCGGGCCCGGTGTCCTCTATCGTGATCAGCCACAGCCAGGATGGCACCAACAACAGCGGGATCGACGTCACTGATGTCTACTTTGATGCCACCGATCCCACCGCGCCGATCGTGCCGGGAAATGACACCATTGATGGCGGCGACGGTGATGATGTGATCATCGGCAATGGCGGGGACGACAGCCTGACCGGCGGTGACGGGTCTGACAGCGTCGATGGCGGCGACGGGGATGATGTCATCGACACCTCTGGCAACGAGCCGACACCGCTGCCGGATCGCGGTTTCCCGGGCTACACCGGCACCACGCCAAACATTCCGCCGATCCCGGCGGACAGCGATCCCTATGATGACATGGATACCGTCGCGGGTGGCGCGGGCAATGACACCATCACCACTGGTGATGACGCCGACCTGATCTCCGGTGGCGCCGGTGATGACAGCATCGATGGTGGCATTGACGACGATACGGTCGATGGCGGCGCCGACAACGATATGATCATCGGCGGTGAGGGCTCTGACGTTCTGCTGGGGGGCGATGGGGACGATACCCTTTATGGCGGTCTTGATCCGGCCTTCCCGGATGGGCTCAACATCATGGACGATGGCGCTGATGGGCGCCCCGTTGATCCTGATCCGACCAATGGCATGGACACCATCGAAGGCGGTGCTGGCAACGATCTGATCTACGGCCAGGACGACGACGATGTCATTTCCGGTGGGGAAGGCGACGACACCATTGATGCGGGTATCGATGACGACGAGGTGACCGGCGGCACCGGCAACGACGTGATCACCGGTGGCCATGGGGCCGACACGCTGAGTGGCGGCGCTGATCGCGACTTGTTCATCGGTGCATCCGATGGCGATGTGGTCGACGGCGGCTCGGCTGGCGATGACTACGATACGCTGGATCTGACCGGTCAGAACTTTGAAATCACCAGCCGCACGCTGGACGCCGATGGCAACAGCTATTCGGGCACCATCAACCTGCTGGATGGCGCGGACTCCGTAATTGGATCCATGACCTATAGCGAGATCGAGCGGATCATTCCCTGTTTCACGCCGGGCACCCTGATCGCGACCCCTGATGGGGAGCGCAAGGTCGAGGATCTGCAGGCGGGGGACCGGGTGATCACCCGTGACAACGGCATTCAGGAAATCCGCTGGATCGGAGCCCGTAGCCTGACCGAATCCGAACTGAAGGACGCCGCGCATCTGCAACCGGTGTTGATCCGTCAGGGTGCGCTTGGCAATGGTCTGCCGGAGCGCGACATGATGGTCAGTCCGAACCACCGGGTACTGGTCGCCAACGACAAAACGGCGCTTTATTTCGAGGACCGCGAGGTTCTGGTCGCGGCGAAGCATCTGACCGGCCTTGAAGGGGTGGACGTGGTGGAAACCACTGCGGTGACCTACATCCACTTCATGTTCGACCAGCACGAGGTGGTTCTGTCGGATGGTGCCTGGACAGAAAGCTTCCAGCCCGGTGATCTGACTCTGCGTGGTCTGGATGGGGATCAGCGCAACGAGGTGCTGGAACTGTTCCCCGAATTGCAGACTGTCGAGGGCCGCGAGGCCTACACGTCAGCGCGCCGGTCGTTGAAGAAACACGAAGCGCGGCTGCTGGTTCACTGAACGGTCCGTCCGTGGCACCGGGGGGAAGCTGCGGAAGAGGACCCGTGAACCACTGCAGACCGAGGCTTCGGGGGAGGGGCAGGGCCGCTGGGTCCTGCCTTTCTTGTTATCAGGTGGTCTTTCGGATTGGGGGGGCGTCCGAGGGCAGGCCTTCAAACCCGCGCGGCACGCCAGGCGGCCCAGGCTTCGGGCGTGTCCAAATCCGTTGTCGCATGGCGGGCGGGCAGGGTGATATATTGTACCTTGTCCTGCTTCAGCAGCACACGGGCGCCCTGATCGCCGGTGATCGCCTCAAGATCCGCAAAACAGCGTTTGGGGAAGAGCACCGGATGCCCGGACTGGCCGTCCTCGGCCGTGGCGCGCAGAATCGGGCCATCGCCGCCATGGAAATGCGCTGCCATGTGCATCAGGTCCTGCGTTTCCAGCTCGGGCATGTCTGCGGGCACGATCATCACCCCTTCGGTCGTCTCCGGCAGGGCAGTCACTCCGCGCCGGATCGAGGCAGCCATGCCTTCATCAGCGTCCGGTACCGGGACGGGCGTTGCCGTACCGGTCAGACCGGTGCGCGGGTGTGCCTCGTTCGGGACGGTGACATAAACCGGCAATCCGGTCAGCGCAGCGCGGCGGCACATCAGAGCGAGCAGGGGCTGGCCTTCCACATCTTCGCTCAGCTTGTCGCGCCCAGCCATACGGGACGACGCGCCTGCCGCAAGCAGAAGGATAGCAATGTTGGACATGGAACGTTCCCCCGTGGCTGCTCTGTCACCTGCCAGCCGTTTGGGGATCTTGTGGGCATTGTGCCCATAAAGCCAGAGATTTCTGGCGCCTGCGTCACCCCCGCCCGGGAACAGGCGGAGGCAAAATGCGTTTCAGATCACTGGTCAGCCGCGCATGCGGGCGCCGTCGGCGTCGAACAGCGGCGTGGTGATCAGGCGGGCCTTGTGCATCTTGCCGAGAATTTCGATCTCGGCCTCCAGCCCTTCGGCCACCTTGTCGGTCGGCACGAACCCTTGCGCGATGGATTTCCCGGCGTGATGGGAATAGCCGCCCGAGGTGCAGAAGCCGACAACCGTGCCATCCAGCCAGATCGGTTCATAGGCGGTGACATCGGCGTCATCCGCATCAACCTCAAAGGCGCAGAGCTTGCGCGCGGGACCCGCATCGCGTTCTGCCTCGGCAGCGGCGCGGCCAATGAAGTCCACGTCCTTCTTGAAGGAGATGAAGCGGTCCAGCCCGGTTTCGGCAGCGGTGTAGTCGGGGGAGAATTCCCGCAGCCAGGCGCCAAAGAATTTATCCAGCCGCAGCGACATCATCGCCCGCATGCCGAAGGGCTTCATGCCATGGGGCTGGCCTGCCTCCCACAACACATTCCACAGGGCACGCTGGCTGGGCAGATCGCAGTAGATCTCATAGCCGAGGTCACCGGTATAGCTGACCCGCTGCACCACGCAGTCTGCCATGCCGACGCTCATCCGGCGCACGTCCAGGAATTTCATGTCGGAAATATCCTGTCGCGTGCAGGCCTGCAGCACCTCGCGCGCCTTGGGGCCCGCGATCTGGAAGCCGTTGACCCGGTCCGAGATGTTCTCGACGTGAACGCCGTCCTGTGCGTTCTGCTGGAACCAGCGCATATGATAGGCCTGCGCGCCATAAGAAGCTGTCAGCTGGTAGGTTTCCTGATCGAGGCAGGAGATGGTGAAATCACCTATCAGGCGTCCCTTGTGCGACAGCATCGGCGTCAGGCTGATCCGGCCCGGCTGCGGCACCCGGCCTGCCATGACACGGTCCAGCCAGGCGCGGGCATTGGGGCCGGTGACCCGGTATTTGCCGAAGTTATGCACCTCGTTGATCCCAACCGCTTCGCGCACGGCCTTGACCTCACGCGCCGTGGCGTCAAAGGCGTTGGAGCGGCGGAAAGAGGGCGTCTCGTAGCGCGGCTCACCCTCTGCGGCGAAGTAGTTCACCACTTCCATGCCGTATTGCTGGCCCCAGACCGCGCCCATCTTGTCGAAGATATCGTACATCGGTGTGGTTCGGAAAGGACGCGCGGCGGGCAGTTCCTCGTTCGGGTAGGAGACGGAGAACCGGGTCTGGTAGTTTTCGATCACTTTGGGACGGGTATAGCCCGGCGTGATCCAGTCGCCGTAACGGGCACAGTCCATGGCGAAGGTATCGCGTTCGCATTCACCTTCGACCATCCATTGCGCCAGCATCAGGCCAACACCGCCACCCTGGCTGAAGCCTGCCATGACGGCGCAGGCGGACCAGTAGTTGCGCATGCCGGGCACGGGGCCGACCAGCGGGTTGCCGTCGGGGGCAAAGGTGAAGGGACCGTGGATCACCGATTTCACCCCGGCGCGCTCCAGCGCGGGGAAGCGGCGATAGGCAAAGGCGATGCTGTCCTCGATTTTGTCGAAATTGTCGGGCAGCAGTTCGTGGCCAAAGTTCCACGGCGTGCCGTCGACCGCCCAGGGTTTGCAGGGTTGTTCATAGAAACCGATGCAGAGGCCGCGCCCCTCCTGGCGCAGGTAGCTTTCGCCGGCCGGATCCATCACGTGCGGGTGCTCGCCACCCGCGTCGATAATGGCCGCGATTTCAGGCACTTCGTCGGTGACGATATATTGGTGCTCCATCGGGTGTAGCGGGAAATAAACCCCGGCCATCGCGCCCACTTCGCGCGCCCAAAGTCCGCCTGCGTTGACCACGTGTTCGGCGTGGATGGTGCCCTTTTCGGTGACCACGTCCCAGGTGCCATCGGGGCGCTGGTTGGTCTCGATCACCTTGCAATGGGTTTCGATGGTTGCACCGCCCATGCGCGCCGCCTTGGCATAAGCGTGGGTTGTGCCCGAGGGATCAAGGTGCCCGTCGAGGGGATCGTAAAGCGCGCCAAGGATGCCGTCGGTATTGGTGACCTCCGACAGTTTCTTCACCTCTTCGGGGCCGATGATGTCGGTCTCAAGCCCCATGAAGCGGTGCTTGGCCCGCTCGGCCTTCAGCATGTCAAAGCGTTCCTGATTATCGGCCAGGGTAATGCCGCCGACGTGGTGCAAGCCACAGGACATGCCGGTGATCTCTTCCAGCTCGCGGTAGAGTTTGATGGTATAGCCCTGAAGCGCCGCCATATTGGTGTCGCCATTGAGCGTGTGAAAGCCGCCTGCCGCGTGCCACGTCGAGCCGGAGGTCAGCTCGGACCGTTCGATCAGCATGACGTCGGACCAGCCCAGTTTGGTCAGGTGATAAAGGACCGAACAGCCGACGACTCCGCCGCCGATGACTGCCACGCGCGTTGTGGTCTTCATGATTGTGCTCCCTGGCGTTCTGCGTTTCGGCCATTCTGGACAGAAGTGAACAGTAGTCCAGTGAAAAAGCGACATCTCATGTCGCTGGCAGATCGGAGGAGAGGGGAACTGTCAGTCTTCGCTGCGGAAACGGCTGTTCTGGATGATGACAATGGCGATCAGCGGCGCGACCAGCGTCAGCACGGCAACGGTGATCAACAATGGCCCGAGCTGAGTGTAATCGGCGGCGGTGACGACGGTGCCATCGGCATCTGTGACCTCACGCGTGACCACGAAGATCTGGTTAAGGTACTTGGTGCCAAGGCTGGAAGCCGAAAGCGCCAGATTGGTGAAGGAGGCCATCACCGCAAAGAAGGTCGCCTTCAGCCCCGAGGGCGCGTTGCGGGCAATCCATGCCAGCATCGGGATCATCGACACCTGTCCCAGCGGCGACTCCACTGCAGTGTCCACCAGTGCGATGAAACGGGCATCCACGACCCCACCGGTCATCGCCGAGGTCCATTCATGGACACCGTAGTAAAGCGCCAGATTCGGCAGGCTCAGCAGGGCCTCGCTGCAGGTCAGGAAAATCACGATCCAGGCAATCGTGTGGTTGGCCATCATCGGCCGTAAAACGATCATGCCGACCAGTGTCAGCAGCGAAGCGATCAGCGACAGCACCGAAAAGAACTGAGGATCAAAACCCAGAACGTCGATTTCGAACCAACTGGCCCCGGGGCCACTGAGGGGCTTGGCACGGTAGACGAAAATGATGATCGCGGTGCCAATCAGCGCGCGGGCCTGGGCTGGCGTCAGCACCGCGATCAACTGGCGCATCAGCAGCAGGACGATGGCCATGGATCCGGCAAAGATGATTTCCTGCCCATAGGCCAGATCGCTGAGCCCGACGCTGAGCGACAGCGCAACAAAGGCGCCGCCGCCGATGAAATACCACCAGTTCACATCCACCGGATCGCGCGGCGGATCGAGCCAGGTGCGGATCTCGGCCTGTGGCAGTCCGGCGCGGCGCAGATCGGCAGTCCTGCGCAAGCGCTGCACAAGGGCAAGCGCGACCCCGGACAGGGACAGCACCGGCACCAGCAGCGCCAGCGTATAGACATGGGCGTAAAGCGCGCCCTTTTCTGCTTGTGGCAGGGCTTCGGCGCCTTCGAACAACAGCACGTTCAGCGCGGCCGCCGCGCTGGAGCCGCCGATCAGGGCGATACGGCCCAGGGTTTGCATGGTTGTGTGCAGTGCACGGGTTTCTTCTTCGGCCAGCAACGTGCCGTCGGCATCCCGGTGCGGAACCGCCTCGACAGACATGGCATCGGCGACCACGTCCTGCAGCACAAAACCGCAGGGCGCCAGAATGATCGCGGTTACATACCAGGCATTGACCGGCATGATCGCCTGCATAACCTCGGGCAGGGTCAACAATGCCACGATGATCCCATAGCTTGACGCCATCAGCGCCGCACCCAGAAGGATCAGCAGGTATTTCCAGCGCCAGATCAGATCCACCAGATGCCCGATCGGCATTTTCAGCGCCCAGGGAATACCTACCCAAAAGCTGAGCCCGGCGAGGAAGGCCGCGGGCAGGTCCAGATATTCCTTGACGTAAAAGGCCCCGGCAACCGAGGTGATGCCCTGCGCCCCATAGGCGAAATAGATCAGCAGAGGCGGCAGGAACGACCAGCGCATCTGCCGGGACAGATCCACGAAGATACTGTCGATCCATCGCCACGCCCGGGTCATGGGCTGCGTCCGGTCCGGGAGGCGGGGCTATCGCCTCCGTTTCTGCGCGGGCTCTGGGTCATGTCAGCGGGCGCACCTTCAGATCGGTGATCCGGTTGCCTTCGCGACCTGTCACCTCGAACCGGAAGCCATGGAAGGAGAACACCTGTCCAACGGTGGGGATCATCTGCGCCTCATGGATCACAAGACCGGCGATGGTGTTCGCCTCATCATCGGGCAGGTTCCATTCGGTGGCGCGGTTGAGATCGCGAATGGTCGTGGCGCCCTCCACGAGGAAATTGCCGTCCTGGGTCTTCTTGGCAAGGGATTGCTCCGCCGGGTCGAATTCATCGGTGATCTCGCCGACGATTTCCTCAAGGATGTCCTCAAGCGTGATGAGACCTTGCAAGGCACCATATTCGTCCACCACCAGGGCGAAATGACTGCGCATGCGCAGGAACTGGCGCATCTGGTCGTCCAGCGTGGTGGTTTCCGGTACAAAGTAGGGCGGTTTCGCGACCGAGGTGATCTGGAAGTTGCGCAACGCCGCGGCATCGCCATCCGGCCCTCCGATCTGGGCATACATATCGCGCAGCAGATCCTTGGCATGGACAACGCCGATGATGTTTTCCTGCTCATCCTTGAACACCGGCAGACGGGTATGGGGTGAGGTCAGGCATTGCTCCAGAATGACCTCTGGGTCGGAATTGGCGTCGATCATCTCGATATGGGAACGGTGCAGCATGATCTCCTCGACAAAGCGGTCGGACAGATCCAGCGCGCCGAGGATACGGTCGCGGTCCTCTTTTTCCACGACGCCTTCGGAATGGCCCAGTTGCAGGGCGCCTGCGATCTCTTCGCGCACTGCCATGATGTGGCTGTCCGGGTCGATCTGAACTCCGAAGAGGCGCAGCACGCCGCGCACCAGCAGCCGCACTGCACCGACGACCGGCGCCAGTATGGTCACCAGAAAGCCAATCACCGGGGCTACGGCAGATGCGGCCTTTTCGGCGTTGGAAATCGCGTATGTCTTGGGCAGAACCTCGGCAAAGATAAGAACCAGCAGAGTCATGACCAGGGTTGCCAGCGCAACGCCGCCTTCGCCGAATGCGCGGGTGAACAGCGCCGTCGCCAGTGAGGTCGCCAGAATATTGACGAGGTTGTTGCCCAGCAGAACCGAGCCGATCAGCCGCTCGCTGTCCTCGGTCACGGCCAAGGCGCTGCGGGCGCCGCGTGCGCCCTTGTCGGCCTGGGTGCGGAGCTTCCCGCGCGAGGCGGCGGTCAGGGCTGTTTCGGAGCCAGAGAAGAAGGCCGAAAGAACGAGCAGCAGAGCAATGGATCCGGCGCTAAGCCAGAATGCGCTGTCCAGAGTGGTCGGATCGGTTTCCATGTCGGGTCCAGTTTATCAGAAGGATTTTGTATGGTTATGGGCGTCCTGCCGGTTTCGTTCAAGGGGCAGGGCGCTTCCGTGCGGCGCGGCTTATTCTTTGTCGCCAGGGCCCTTGTTGCGGGACAGGGGGTGGTGCTGCAGGACCAGCTCGCTCAGGCGGGCATCCAGCACATGGGTATAGATCTCGGTCGTGGCGATATCTGCGTGGCCCAGCAGCGCCTGAATGGCGCGCAGATCAGCGCCATTGGCCAGCAGATGGGTGGCAAAGGCATGGCGCAGCGTGTGCGGCGTCACCTTTTGCGGCGACACGCCACCGGTGACGGCAAATTCCTTGATCAACAGGTAGAACCGGTGCCGGGTCAGGTGCCCTTCCTTGCCGCGCGAGGGGAACAGAAACCGTGAGGCGGGCTTGCCCTGTTTTTCGGCCTCGGCAGCGGCGGCATCGCGGGCTTTCAGCCACTCGGCCAGCGCATCGCGGGCCGGGGGCGACAGGGGGACCATGCGTTCCTTGCCGCCCTTGCCCAGAACCAGCAGCATGCGCGGATCGCCCCGTGCGGCGCTGACCGGCAGCGAGACCAGTTCGCTCACCCGCATGCCGGTGGCATAGAGCAACTCCATCAGGCAGGTGTTGCGCAGCCGGTCGTCGGGCGTGCGGCCAGTCTGACGCGCGGCCTCTAGCAGGCGGTCGACTTCGGTCACCTCCAGCGTCTTTGGCAGGGATTTGCTGCGCCCCGGCCCTTTGATCTGAATGGCGGGATTGTCTGTGCGCCAGCCTTCTTCAAAAGCAAAGCGGTAGATCTGCCGGATCGCAGACAGACGCCGCGCGCGGGTGGCCCGCGACAGGCCTTCGGCGTCGCAGGCAATCAGGTAGGCTTCGATATCATCCTGACTGGCCGCGCCAAAGCTGGTATTGCGCCGGGCCATCCAGCCGAAAAGATCCTTCAGGTCGCGACCATAGGCCAGCAGCGTGTTGCGCGCTGCCCCGAGATCGGCTGCCTGGGCATCCAGAAAGGTCGCGATCCATTGCAGATCATCGCGCGGGGCATCCATATCAGTGCCTGTCGAGCAGCAAGAGCTGAAGCGCCGCCCGGCGCGCGGTATCCTCAAGCCCCATCGCCCTTAGTGCAATCAGCGCGGCGCTGAGATCGCCCAGGTTGCCATCGGCGCCATGGGCAAAGAGTTCGATGGTCTGCAAGATCGCTTCGCCCAGCTGGCCATTGTCCAGAAGGCGGGCGATGGAAACAGGCATTTCTGCGTCGGCCGTGAAACCGGTACTGATGGAGGCCGCCAGATCGGAAGGGGGCTCCACCTCTGCCGGGCGGCCTTGTGCCAAGGCAGCCAGAAACAGGTCTTCGGCGGAGCGCGACGGTGGATTATGCGCCGCAAGTTCATAGCTCCGCGCCAAGAGCCGGATACGCCAGGCTAGTTCGGCAGCCTCGCCCTGCAGGCGTGCGCGGCCCAGATCGTCGGCAAAAAGATCGGCAAATGCGACTTCGATCCTGGAAGCCTGCGCGGCTTCCCACGCGGATTGAAGGGCGTCATCCAGTGCCGCAGAGTAGCCCGGATCGGTCCGATTGCCGCGCAGCGCGGTTTCAAAGGTCTGCAGGGCGCGGACCCGGTCCCAGATACCGCCGGAGGCGGCAGGTTTGCGTTCAGTGAACAGGCCAAGCAGTTGGTTGGGGTTAAGCGCCCCGACACGGGTCAGTCGCTCTGCCGCCTCAAGCTGGGCTTTCCAACCGGCGATGTCGCGCAGATCGGCAGCGGCAAAGGCGCGCGGCAAGGGCGCCGTCGGTTGCCGTTCTCCGATGGTTTCAAACAGGCGGAAGGTCAGGGGATCAGGATTGTCTGGCGCCGGAAGCGGTGCGGCTCCTTCGAAGATATCCGGGTTCAGGAACCGGTCGAGCAAGGCCATCGCCGGTGGATCCAGCAGCTCCAGCGCATGGGCGGATTCCAGCATCAGCGCCGCAGTCGGCCAGTCGCCGCGCCGGGCCGCGCAAAAGATCCGCGCGCTATAATCTGGCGCCAGATAGGGTGCAGCGGTCAGCGCGGCGCAGGCCCGGTCCTCATCCCCGGTCAGGAGCGTGCTGTCGAACCAGCGTTCGAAGCGAGCGCGTGTTTCCGACGGTCCAGCCTGTTCGGCCAGCGCCTGTGCCGGGTCGATGGCACCGAGGTCGATCAGCCGGTCGAGGCGGGCCAGCAGAATGGCGTCATCGCCGCCGGGCAATGGGCGGCTCTCTGACAGAATGACAGTGAACAGCAGCGACTGCATCGCTGGGCTGTTATGCACCGGCACGTCGCGCAGCAGCCGTGCAATGTCCTGCGGAGCGCTGGCGCGCCAAAGGTCGATTGGCAGCCCGGTGGCAGAGGGCGTCACTAATCCGATCGGGGGCAACAGCGCCTCAAGCGGGGTTACCGAGATTTCCGGCCGCGCGGCGCTTCCCGCGGTTGGCGGCTCCAGCAGCACTGTATCCGGCAATACCTGGCTTTGGGTCTGTCCCAGCCAGTCGATCACCGTCAGCGGTTCCTCCGCCAGTGGCGGAGAGGCGCCCGCAGCGCCCGCAAAGATCGCCGCAAGGGCAAGGGCGAGAGGTCCTGAAGAATGCCTAGTCGGCATGCAGGACCACCGGTTTGCGGATCTCCTCTGTCGGGGCGCTGAAATCAGCGCCGAACCACGGGCCGACATAGGCGTATCCCACCAGGCCGATCGCGGCCAGAACAACAATATAAAATAGATATTTGATCAAACTTGCCATTGCGTCCCTGCTGCCTGCTTCTTTGTGTTTTGCTCAAGTTATATATGGCCTTTTCGGCAATATCACGTCATTCACTGAAGAATGAGCGAAAAAGAGCAAACCGAAGAAACTGTGACCGTCGGACCGACACCGGGAAGGCTGAAAAAGACGATCGTCATGGTTGGGATGATGGGCGCGGGCAAGACCGCTGTGGGCCGGGCGCTGGCTGCACGGCTGGATGTGCCGTTTCTGGATAGCGACCATGAAATCGAAGCTGCCGCCAATATGTCGATCCCGGAGATCTTCTCGCGCGATGGGGAGCCGTTTTTCCGGATCAAGGAACGTCAGGTCATCGCCCGCTTGCTCGAAGAAGAGCGCGGTGTGCTTTCGACCGGGGGCGGCGCCTTCCTGTCCGAAGAGAATCGCACCCTGATCACCGAAGGCGGTGTGTCGGTCTGGCTGCAGGCGGACCTTGAGGTTCTGTGGAACCGGGTGCGCCACCGGGACAGTCGCCCTTTGTTACGTACCAGTGACCCCAAGGCCACCCTGCGCGAGCTTTATGACGCGAGGGTGCCATTTTATGAAAAGGCCGACCTGACGGTGAAATCCGACGGGCAGGCTTCGATTGAAACAATGGTCGACCGGGTGCTTGAGGCCCTGAAGGAGCGGCCAGACGTATTGGAATGGACGAAATAATGCAGCGCACAGTTCACGTACCCCTTGGCGAGCGCGCCTATGATGTGGTGATCGGTCCCGGCCTGTTGCAGGAGGCGGGCAAGCGGATCAAACCGCTGCTGAACCGCCCCCGGGTTGCGGTTCTGACCGACGAAAACGTGGCGGCCAGGCACCTTGATACCCTGCGGGCCGGACTGGCGGCGGAAGGCATCGAAATGGATGCGCTGGCCTTGCCGCCCGGCGAAGGTACCAAAGCCTGGCCGCAGTTCTCTCGCGCGGTCGAATGGCTGCTGGAGGCGCAGGTGGAACGCTCTGACATCGTGATTGCCCTTGGCGGTGGTGTGATCGGGGATCTGGCCGGGTTTGCTGCAGCCGTCCTGCGGCGCGGCGTGCGTTTCGTGCAGATCCCGACCTCCCTGCTGGCGCAGGTCGACAGTTCGGTCGGAGGCAAGACCGGGATCAACGCGCCGCAGGGCAAGAACCTGATCGGCGCTTTTCACCAGCCCTCGCTGGTGCTGGCGGATACCGAGGTTCTGGGCACGCTGACCGCGCGGGATTTCCTGTCCGGCTATGGCGAGGTGGTGAAATACGGTCTGCTGGGCGATGCTGCGTTCTTTGACTGGCTCGAAGAACACGGCCCGGCACTGGCGGCGGGCGATATGGCGGCCCGGGTCGAAGCGGTGGCCCGCTCGGTCCAGATGAAGGCCGATATCGTCGTGCGCGATGAGACCGAACAGGGCGATCGCGCTTTGCTGAACCTTGGCCATACATTTTGCCACGCGCTGGAGGCGGCGACCGGTTATTCCGACCGTCTGATGCACGGCGAGGGCGTTGCCATCGGCTGCGCGCTTGCGTTCGAATTGTCCTCGCGTCTGGGGCTGTGCAGTCAGGAAGACCCCAGCCGGGTCCGCGCCCATCTGAAGGCGATGGGAATGAAGGCGGATCTGTCGGATATTCCCGGCGATCTGCCCGGCGCGGCGGCGCTGCTGGAGCTGATGGGGCAGGACAAGAAGGTGGTCGCAGGCCAGCTGCGGTTCGTTCTGGCGCGCGGCATTGGCGAGGCCTTTGTCACTGCCGATGTGCCGCCGCAGAAGGTTCTGGAGGTCTTGCAGAACGCCCTGGCAGAAAAGCGGAGCTGATCGCAAACGGCCATCCGACAAACCAAACAGAGGCAGGCCCTTCGCCTTGGCACGGCCTTAGGATTCCCCGCCGCGATGCGCGCGGGCGTGGGCCTTCTGCAGCGCGTCCTGCGCCTTTTATCACCTGACGGACCATCTACCGGATTTACCTGAGATTTACCTCGTTCCCTTAGCACTGGCGAGGGCGGTCAGAGTCGATTTCCGACGACAGTGCGAGCAGAGGTGTCTGCCTCTCTCTTGTCCCATCGTTTGATGTGCTCTCTGATCTGGCCGGAAACGGAGCGAATAAATTTCGGGGCGCATTATAGAATGGCAAAGGTCGCATCAAAGAAGGTTGTCACCGGGCGTGAGGCTGAGGACTGGCAGGCAGAGGTCAATGAGCTGCACGCGAATGGTTATCATACCCATGCGCTGGCGCTGGTGAGTGCACGGGCTCGGGCGGGCCATGTAGATCGGGATACTCTGGCGCAGCTCGCCTTATGCTATTTCAATTTGGGAGATTTCGATTCCGGGGTGAAACTGTGCGGCGTTTTGGTTCAAAAATGGCCCGAGGATGCAGAGGCATGGGTTCTATATGGTAATTTCCTGAATGCGATGGGCCACCAAGATCAAGCGGTGGAGAAATTCGAACGGGCTTTGAAAGTTAACCCCTACTATTCCGAGGCGATCCAAGAAATCTACCGCCTCAAAGGTTTTTCAAATAATAGCCTATATGTGAGCCGACTAAAAAAGATTATTAAACCTAAGTCTTCCGGCCGGATTAAAATTGGTCGGGCGCTAAACCTGCTTGGTACGATGGAACTGAAGTCCGGGAACGGTAAGGCAGCGTTTCGCTATTTTGCCCAATCCAAGGCGTCGCAGTTGACGGAACCCTACGATACGGATGAATTTTCTCGCAGGGTGGCCCTGCAGAAGGACCTGTATCGGCCCCACTCCCATTCAGCCGAAAATTCGGATGGCCCGAAGGTCTTATTCGTCTGCGGCTTGCCGCGTTCAGGGACCACGCTGTGCGAAAGGATCCTGCTCCGTCACTCAGATGTAGCCTCGGTTGGCGAAAGCCAGGCTTTGATCGCGACCGAGACTGAGGTCCAAAAGTTTATGCATGATAAAGGACACGGTCGGGATCGGTACAATTGGGTCGAAGCGCTGACCGATGATGATGCTTCGGTTTTCCGAAAGTACTACTACGAGCGCGCGATGTTTGGGCAGGATAGGGGGGATGTCATCGTCGATAAAATGCCGCAGAATGTGTTGAGTATCGGGTTGGCAAAGCGGATTCTACCTGATGCAAAGTTCGTGTTTCTGGCACGTCACCCTCTGGATGTAGCGCTGTCGAATTTCTCCATCTATTTTACCAATGTTCTTCCCTATACCTGTCGGCTCGAGTGGATGGCCGGTATGATACGGACAGTCTATGACAGCGTGTTGGATTATGAGGGAAAGCTGCCTCGGGATATACGGTCGCAGTCTTTTCGCGCTCTGGTGACCGACCCCGAGGTGCAGATCCGTGCACTTTTGGAGCATTGCGGCCTGGACTGGCAAGAGGCCTGCCTTTCGCCGGAGAAAGGGGATGCGATGGTGCGAACCGCGTCGTTGGCGCAGGTACAGGAGAAGATCAACACGCACGGTCTAGGGTCTGTGGACATTCAGGATTCCCAAGCTGGCTGAAATCTGATTCAAGCTTCCAAAATGGAGGTTTGAATGAACGAAGAGCGGTTTGTGTTGACAGATGAGGTCTGGGTCCGCCTTGCGCCC
>NZ_JBDOQR010000082.1:0-16380 GCF_039839315.1 Phaeobacter sp. CAU 1743
CCTCACGGGCATGCTGGCTGCGGGTGAGTTCGGTCCAGGCCATCGTGGTCTCCGTTCAGTGTCGTACCCGAACAGAAACACAACCTCCTGAACTCACTCAATTAGTTTCAAATCGGGCTCTGAGAGATATTTTCAATCAACTGCTCGTCGCTGACATCGATCAGATCGGCCAAACGGTCCAGCCGCGCACTGAGATCGGACAGTAACTTGCTGCCCGCCTCGTTGTCGCGTAGCTCCTGAAACAGCGGGCTTTCCTGAAAGGTCGCAATGCGGCTGTAATAAATGTCAAAGCGACGGCGCAGCAGGGGCAGGTCCTTTGCCTGCCGCGCTGCATCGGCTGCTGCATCCAGTTTAAGATGCTCGACCTCGGCCTGCGACATGACCCATTGCATGTTGTCCGTCGCGGCCGTCGATAGGCCCTCGAGCCTGAGGAGAACCTGTTGACCCAGGCGCACGGACTGTACCACCAGCAAAGGCAGAACGATCAGGGCCGCGACCAGAACCCAGCGCGACGCTAGTGGAAATCGCCAGTCCGTTTCTTTGGTCACCGGGCCACACCTTTACCGTTGGACGTTGATCCCCTCCAGCTGCCAGATGCTTCTGGAGTAGATCGCTTCGGTTTTATACGAGGGATTGCTATCGTAAGGGTAAACGATCCACAAAGGCCCCTTGGAGCGGACCGACATGGTCTTGCCGTTGCGTTCATAGGCGATGATCGGCCCCCCTTCGATCGCATCGGACAGAGGCACCTCGACCATGTAATCGTTGATCGCCCGCGCTTGCAGGACACCGGAGGTCACCCCGAGATGGGCCATGAGATCCTTCAGCGATACGCCGGTGAAGGCCTGCGTGCCAGAGGTCCAGATGGTTTCCGTTTCAAAGGAGGTCTGGCCCAGCGACATTAGCTGATCGCGGGTGAAGGTCGTCGTCGAGGCATCATCCCCTTCGATCTGAACCGTCAGCAGCACGGTGTCGTCGCTGGCGGCCTGCGCCGACGCCCCAAGCCCGAGCATCAGGCCCCCCCCCAGCGCCAGAACCAGCGCGCCCAAAACATTCATCCAGCGGATCATCACAACACTCCTTTTTGAAAATACCCAATTTCACCGCGTCGGACACTGACAGATTGTGCCCCCTCTGGCACCAACGCCTCGGGATATGCGCCTATCCCAAAGGATAGGACGCCTGCCGGATGGGTTATTAAAACCCAACCTTTTCAGCTGTCCTTCTCCAGCTTAATTCAGTTATCTTTCTAAATGTTTTATTGAAAACCGGCCCGGGGCACTATTGTCTGCAAGAAACCGGCCCGGGGCACTATTGTCTGCAAGAGGGAAGACACGTCCAGCCGGGGATTGATACTTATGAAACCCTTGTCGTGTAGGTGTCGACTTTGATTGACCTTCGCTGTCGCTAACAGACTCTAGGAATTCTATGCGTATTCTTTTGGCAGATGATCATGACATGGTTCGCGAGACCATTTCCGCCTACCTCAAATCCGAGGGGGGCGCAGAGGTGTTGCTTGCCACCGATCTGCCGGGCGCGATGGAGCTGATCTCCGCGGAAGGCCCGTTTGACCTGGTGTTGCTGGACTACCAGATGCCCGGAATGACGGGACTGGATGGTCTGGCTGAGGCGCTTGCGGCCAATGGCGGCAAGGGCGTTGCGATCCTCTCTGGCAGCGCTCCGGCCAATACTGCCCGGGCGGCGCTCGATGCCGGGGCCATCGGGTTCATTCCCAAGACCATGGGCGCGCAGTCGCTTTTGAACGCGGTCCGCTTCATGAGCGCGGGGGAAATCTATGCTCCGGTCGAATTGATGCGCGCGGAAGAGAGCGCAAATACGCACCCCCTGGCCGAACGGCTGAGCCCACGGGAGCTGGAAGTCCTGAACGGCCTTTGTCGCGGCCTGTCGAACAAGGAAATCGCCCGCGAGTTGGACTTGCAAGAGGTCACCATCAAACTGCATGTGCGCACTCTCTGCCGCAAGCTTGACGCCAAGAACCGCACCCAAGCTGCCCTGACCGCCAAGGAAGCCGGTCTTTTCTGAACCACGCCCGCAGACTGCGCCGCACCGGTCGCATTGCAGACTGCGCCGCACCGGTCGCATTCAGGTGTTCTTTGGCAAGAGGCGGCATTCCTCCTCTCCGGCCGTGCGGCCTCTTGATCAGGCCGCCCTCTGCCGTTTCGCACGTCGGCGGGCCGCACCGGCTTCGGCCTTTTCATTCGCCATGTCCTGGATCCAGTCCTCCCAGATCGACCGGTTGTGGTCCAGTTGGACGCTGTCGACGATCTCCACCCGTCCCAGAATCGCAGCCTCAAAGCTTTCCTGTTTCACCTTGCCATAGGCATCGGGCACAAGCCGCCGAACGATCTCGGTCTGCGCGATACCGGCAACGGCGGCCTTGGTGGCATGAAGGATACGCGGCGCATGGCGTTTGAATGCTGCAAGGAGACTGCCCGCCCGCACCAGATAGATGCCGGAATTCCACAGGACATCAGGATCGGCCTCATCACCCCCCACTCCAGCGCTGTACAGCGCCTGCATCGGCTCCTGTCCCCGGCGCCGCGACAAGGTTCTGAGACGACCATAAGACCCGTGATCACGGGTTGCCACCGCCACGATACCGCCCTGTTTGGCCGCAGGCAGTGCTGCCTCCAGCGTCTGAAGCAAACGGCCTTCGGAGGCGCAGGAATGGCTGGCAGGCATGATCAGCAACAGCGCATCCGGCGCATCGCGGAACCGCAGCGCAACGGCCGCGAGAGCCGCAGCGGATTTCGACAGCCCCGGCTCGACCAGCAGGGAGCCCTTTACGCCCACCGCGCACATCTGCTGCGCCGCCAGACCTTGATTGGCTTCGCAGGTGACCACCGTCGGAGCGGCAAACATCGGATGATCCAGACAGCGGATAACCGATTGGAACCGGCTTTCGATCATCGCTTCCGCGAAGAAATGCGCTGGAACGCGCTCTTCCCCTGCCGGAACCACAGAATTTGCCTGCCCTGCCATCACCACTGGATAAATCATAACAACCCTCGCCGGAGTAAACTGATGCCGACAGGTTTACAGAAACTTCACACAAAAAGCGCCTATCCATGGGGCTGCGCAGCGCGCCCAAAAGGATAGGTCGCGCGCAAAGGCGCACCCCATGCGGGCAGCGCTAGGCCTGGCGGCGGTCAGCCCAAGGAGGCAGGCAGATGCGCATAGCCCCTAAACCGCATCCGACCGCCGGCGACCCGCCCCGGCAGCAGATGGTAATTCGGAAAGCGACTGAGGAAGCGTTCAATAGCGATCTTGCCTTCCAGCCGCGCCAGAGTCAGCCCGACGCAGACGTGCGGGCCACCGGCAAAGGCCAGATGCCGGTTCGGCTTGCGCGAGATATCGAAGCGCTCGGGGTGGTCGAACACCTCCGGGTCACGGTTGGCGGCGCCGATCACCAGATGCAGGTTGGTGCCCCGCGGGATCTCAAGCCCGCCGATTTCCACCATCCGCGTGGTTTCCCGGTTGCCCAGCTGGTTCGGAGAGCGCATCCGCAACATCTCCTCCACCGCCGGTTTGATCAGTTCCGGCTCCGCCTGCAACCGCGCGCGCTGGTCCGGGTGATCATTCAGCAGCGCCAGACCATTGCCGATCAGGTTGGTGGTGGTCTCATGCCCTGCGTTGAGGATGAAAATACAGTTCTGGATCAGCTCGATCTCGCTCAGCTGCTCATCCGCGCCCTCGCCCCGGATCAGTCGGGTCAGCACGTCGGTTTCCGGATCGCCCGGCGTGGCCCGGCGCCGCGCGATGAGATCCGTCAGATAGGCTTTGAACTCTTCCACCGCCTTATGCCCGCGCTCCAGCTCCTCATCGCTGAGCGCAGGTTCCAGCGCCCCGAGGATCGCCAGCGACCAATCGCGCAGCGGCCCGCGTTCCTCCATCGGGACGTCCAGCAGGTTGCCGATGATCTGGATCGGAATGGTCGAGGCGAAATCCTCGATAAGATCGACCTCCTCGCGCCCTTCCATGGCATCCAGCAGATGATCGACGGTTTCAACCAGCCCCGCCTCCATCCGCCCGATGGCACGCGGCGTCAGGGCCGAGGTCATGATCTTGCGCACGCGTGTGTGCAGCGGCGGGTCGGAAAACACCAGCGATGTGGTGTGATGTTCAAAGAGCGGTGAACCTTCGCCGAACTTGGGAGCAAAGGCGGCCTTCTTATCCGAGGAGAAAGACGTGGTGTCCCGATAGATCCGGTCCAGATCCGCATGGCGGCAGATCAGCACCGACCCATCGGGCTGCTGCAGAATGGGCGCCTCAGCCAGCAGGGCATCGTAGAAGGGAAACGGATCCTCCACAAAGCCCTCGGGTGGGTTTGCCAGATCAAAATTCAGAATGTCGGTTGCGGTTTGCGGTTGTGTCACGTCGTCTCCTCCCAGAACGTGCCGTAACGTCCGCTGTCGTTTTGAGACTGTCAATCGCTGCGGCGCAAAATTCCGCTGCGAAACCAGCGTGACAGCCCCGGACGCCCCGGATATGTTCGCCCTATGTCCACGCCTATCTCATCCATCCGCAACCTTGGCCCTGCCTCGGAAGAGTCCTTTGCCCGCGCAGGCATCCACTCCGCCGAGGAGCTGCGCGAACTTGGCGCGGATGCGGCCTATGCGCAGCTGCTGCAGGCGGGCAGTCGCCCTCATTTCATCGGGTACTATGTGCTGGTGATGGGGCTTCAGGGGCGCCCGTGGAACGACTGCAAGGGCGAAGAGAAAAAAGCGCTGCGCAAACAGTTCGACCAGATCAAGGCGGAAAACACCACGGCCAAGAGCGAGGCCGCCGGTCTGTCCCGGCTAGAGCGCGAACTAGACGCCATAGGCGTCATTCCCCGTCGGGGATAAGCGCTCCTCCCCCCTTCCGAAGGAAACGGACGAACGAAAAAGGCCGCCCCGGTGTCCCGAGGCGGCCCTGAAATCCGGGTCACGGAAAGTCAGGCTTAGCCGACCAGTTCCAGACCGGAGAAGAAGTATGCGATTTCAACCGC
This sequence comes from Phaeobacter sp. CAU 1743, assembly GCF_039839315.1. Lineage (NCBI taxonomy): Bacteria > Pseudomonadati > Pseudomonadota > Alphaproteobacteria > Rhodobacterales > Roseobacteraceae > Phaeobacter > Phaeobacter sp. CAU 1743. Next base: position 5,012 of record NZ_JBDOQR010000082.1, read on the forward strand.
TGCGGTTTCCGGCGCGTCGGAGCCGTGAACCGAGTTTTCGCCAACCGATTCCGCGAACTCGGCGCGGATGGTGCCGGGAGCGGCGTCTGCCGGGTTGGTGGCGCCCATGATTTCGCGGTTTTTCGCGATGGCGTTTTCACCTTCCAGAACCTGACACACGATCGGCTCGGAGGACATGAATTCGCACAGTTCGTCATAGAAGGGACGCTCGGCGTGCACTTCGTAGAACTTGCCGGCCTGTTCCTTGGTCAGGTGGATGCGCTTTTGCGCGACGATGCGCAGACCTGCTTCTTCGAATTTGGCGTTGATTGCGCCGGTCAGGTTGCGGCGGGTTGCATCAGGCTTGATGATCGAAAAGGTGCGTTCCAGTGCCATCGGGCGTTCTCCATTAGTGTTCGGCCGGGGCAAATCCCCGCGCCGGATATATCGCGCGCCGGGTAACATGCCTGCGCTCGCTTGGGAAGGGCTGAGTTGCTCCCTGGCGCTCAAATCCACGCTGTCGACACGGCCTGCGATCAGCCCGCTTCGGGCAAAGGTTCGCGTATATCGACCCAGCGCACATACAGCGCCGAGGCCAGCGCCAGGACACTGGCGCCCAGGATGATCCCCAGCACCATGAAGGGCGCGTTTTCAGGCGCCACCAAAGCACCGGTCAGCGAGGTCAGAACCGCCCCCAGCGCCACCGACAAGGCCCCCGACAACCCCGAAGCGCTGCCCGCCAGATGCGGGCGCACCGACATCAGCCCGGCGCTGGCATTGGCGATGGTCAGACCGTTGCCAAATCCGACGCAGATCGCGGCGCCGAAAAACACCGGAACCGAGCCCTGCCCCAGCGCGAACAGCATCAAACCGCCAAGCGGGCCGAGCGTCGCGCTGATGCGGCCAATCAGGATCAGCGTCAGCAGCGACACCCGCCCAGCCACCCGTCCGGTGATGAAATTGCCCACCATGAAACCGCTGGTGATGATGCCGATGCCCAGCCCCACCATGGCAGGGCTGAGGTCGAACCAGGCCGCTGCCACCAGCGGCGCCCCGGTGATGAAAGAGAAGAACCCGCCGACCGAAAAGGCCACACAAAGGCTGTACCCCCAGAACCGGCGCGAGGCCAACAGCTCAGGATAGGTGCGCATCTGGGCACCAAAGGTGGCCGAGCGGTTGTCGTTTGTCTCGCCCCAGTCGCCCCAGGCCAGCGCCAGCATGGCAAGGCCCATCACGGTATAAAGGATGAATCCCGCCCGCCAGCCAAAGGCCATCTCGAGGAAGCCCCCCAGCATCGGCCCCAGCATCGGCGCCAGGGCCATCGCCATGGAGACGTAGCCCATCTTGCTGGCGGCCTCTTCGGCGCTGTGCATGTCTCGGATCGCAGCGCGGGAGACCACCTGCCCCGCCACCACGGCCCCTTGCAGCAAACGAAAGCCAAGGAACACCCAGATCGATTGCGCCAGCGCGCAGCCGATTGAGGCAAGGGCAAAGACCAGCAGCGACACCAGCACCACCGGGCGACGTCCGAAGCGGTCCGACAAAGGCCCCATAACCAGCTGCAATACCGCAGAAATCGCTAGGTAACCGGCGATGGACAGGTTCACCAGACCATAGTCGGCCTGATAATCCTCTCCGATCCGTGCCAGCGACGGCAGGAACATGTTGAGCGACAGAACTGAAAGGGCAGTGCCGAAGATCAGCGTGGCAATATGAGGGGCCGTTTGCGCAGCTCGCATGGCAGTCACCGGACGTAGAACGGGAGAAAGACGAATTCCCGCCTTGGCTATCACGTGCTCCGGGGATGGGCCAGTTGATACCCAGTTGAGACACAGCGTGCAAAGGCGCTGGTCGGGCGCGATACCCTCTGCTATGAGCGCGGCCATGCTACGTATTTCGGACATCACCTATTCGGTCGAAGGCCGCCCCCTGTTCGACGGGGCCAGCGCCACCATTCCCACCGGCCACAAGGTTGGCCTTGTGGGGCGCAACGGCACCGGGAAGACCACCCTCTTCCGCCTGATCAAGGGCGAACTGGCGCTGGAAGGCGGCAGTATTTCGTTGCCGTCCCGGGCGCGGATCGGCGGTATAGCGCAAGAGGCACCCGCCTCGGACGTGTCGCTGATCAACACGGTGCTGGCCGCCGACATCGAACGGGCCGAGCTGATGGCCGAAGCGGAGACCGCGACGGATCCCGGGCGCATCGCCGAGGTGCAGACCCGGCTTGCCGATATCGACGCCTGGTCCGCCGAAGCCCGCGCCGCATCCATCCTCAAGGGGCTTGGCTTTGACGAAGAGGCGCAACAGCGCCCCTGCGCCGATTTCTCGGGCGGCTGGCGTATGCGGGTGGCGCTTGCCGCTGTGTTGTTCTCCGAACCCGATCTGCTGCTGCTCGACGAGCCGACCAACTATCTCGATCTCGAAGGCGCGCTATGGCTCGAGGCCTATCTGGTGAAATACCCGCATACGGTCATCATCATCAGCCATGACCGCGAACTTCTGAACCGCTCGGTCGGGGGGATCCTGCATCTGGAGGATCGCGGCCTCATCTACTACGGCGGCAACTACGACCAGTTCGCCCGCCAGCGCGCCGCCAACCGTGCCAATCAGGCCGCAGCCGCCAAGAAACAAGAGGCGCAGCGCGCCCATCTGCAGGCATTCGTGGACCGGTTCAAGGCCAAGGCCAGCAAGGCCAAGCAGGCGCAAAGCCGCGTGAAGATGCTGGAGAAGATGGAAACCATCCGCGCGCCCGAAGACGCAGCACGCACAGTCTTCACCTTCCCGGAGCCCGAAGAACTGTCGCCGCCGATCATCGCCACCGAAGGCGTTTCGGTCGGCTATGGCGACACGGTGATCCTCAGCAAACTGGACCTGCGCATCGATCAGGACGACCGGATTGCGCTGCTGGGCAAGAACGGCGAAGGCAAATCCACCCTGTCGAAGATGCTCTCGGGCCGTCTTGCACCGATGTCCGGAAAGATGACGCAATCGAGCAAGCTGCGCATCGGTTTCTTTGCCCAGCATCAGGTCGACGAGCTTTATATCGACGAAACCCCGCTGCAGCACCTGCAGCGCGAGCGCCCCGAAGAAGGTCAGGCGAAACTGCGGGCGCGCCTTGCGGGCTTTGGCCTTGGCGCCGCGCAAGCGGATACCGAGGTCGGACGCCTGTCGGGCGGGCAAAAGGCGCGCCTGTCGCTGCTTCTGGCAACACTGGATGCGCCGCATCTTCTGATCCTCGACGAACCGACCAACCACCTTGACATCGAAAGCCGCGAAGCACTGGTGGAGGCGCTGACCGCCTATACCGGGGCGGTGATCCTTGTCAGCCACGACATGCACCTTCTGAGCCTTGTGGCCGACCGGCTGTGGCTGGTGTCGCAAGGTACGGTGAAACCCTATGAGGGCGATCTGACCTCTTACCGGTCGCTGCTGCTGGAAAAGGACAAACCTGCGTCGAAACCGGCCGCTGCCAAGCCAAAGCCGAAACGCCCCACGCGCGATGCCATGCTGGCGCTGCGCGCGGAGGCCCGTAAAGCCGAGGAACGCGTCAGCAAACTGACCGCAATGAAGGACAAGCTTGACATCAAGCTGGCGGACCCGGAACTCTACGAGGCAGAGAAGAAGGACGAAGCCCGCGTCTGGCAAGGCAAGCACGCCGAAGTCATCGAGGCGCTGGACCGCGCCGAACTGCTGTGGATGCGGGCGCTGGAGAAACTGGAAAAAGCCGAAGCCCTATGATCGACACGGCCTTTATGATCACCTCTTTTGTCACGCTTTTCGTGATTATTGATCCTATTGGCCTGACCCCGATCTTTCTGGCGCTGACACAAGGCATGTCCGCGTCCGAGCGGCGCGGCGTGGCCATTCGCGCGTCGCTGACCGCGACCTTCATCCTCGCGCTTTTCACCCTGTTCGGAGAGGCGGTTCTTGCCTTTGTCGGCATCTCAATGCCCGCCTTCCGTGTCGCAGGTGGCGCGCTGCTGTTCCTAACCGCGCTCGACATGCTGTTCGAACGGCGCACCAAACGCCGCGAACATCAGGGCGAGGAAGCCACCGAGGTCGAAGACCCGTCCGTCTTCCCCATCTCCATCCCGCTGATCGCAGGCCCTGGCTCGATTGCAACCGTGATCCTGCTCGCCGGTCAGAAACCGGGCATCGAAGGCTTTGCCCTGGTGATGAGCATCGTTCTGGCGGTGTTGTCGCTTATGCTGGTGATGTTCCTTGTCTCCGGCGTGCTGGAGCGGCTTCTGGGCAAGACCGGGATCAACGTGGTGACCCGGCTTCTGGGCATGCTTTTGGCGGCGCTTTCGGTGCAGTTCATTCTGGACGGTCTGCGCGCCTTTGGCTTTGCCGCAGGCTAGTATCGCGGCGCGAACTTCCTACATCAGAAAGCAGGAGGCGCGCTGATGACCGATATGGACTATGCCCGGGTGATTTATCTTGTCCTGCTGCTGGTGGCGGTAGGATCCTGGGTCTTCGTGCAGAACCGGCAGTCGCTGGGCAAGACGGTGCAGATGCTCGCCGTTTGGGCGTTTATCTTCCTTGGGGTGATCGCCGCCTATGGTCTGTGGGGCGATATCCGCAGCACGGTAATGCCACAGCAAAGCGTGATCACCGAACAAGGCCGGGTGGAGGTGCCAATGGCGCCGGATGGCCATTACTACCTAACCCTCTCGGTCAACGGCACGCCAGTCAATTTCCTGGTGGATACCGGCGCCAGTCAGGTAGTGCTGAGCCACGCGGACGCTGAGCGCGCTGGGATCGACACCGACAAACTGGCCTATCTGGGCCGCGCGCAGACCGCCAATGGCGAAGTGCGCACCGCCTCTTTCTGGGTGGATGAGATGTCGCTTGGGGGCATCACCGACAGCGATGTGCGGGTTTGGGTCAACGCCGGTGAGATGGATAAATCCCTGCTTGGCATGGGCTATCTGCAACGCTGGTCACGGATCGAGATCCAGAACCGCGCCCTTGTGCTGACCCGTTAAGTTACGGAGCAACGCAACGGGGCAGAGATGCGCCCTGCCCCATTGCCTGAACGCCCATCTTTCTTGCTGAGCTTACTTGCTGAGCCGCGCCTTGGGATACCCCGCGCCGCGCACGGCGTTCAGGGCTTCATCACCTGCCCCAGTGGCCGTGAAAGGCCCTGCCAAAACAACTTTGTAGGTCTTGCCCTTGCGGGTGAGCGTGCCCAGACGGACCGGCAAGCCAGTGCTGCGGGCCAGATCCCGCGCAGCAGCGCGCGCCGCCGCCGGATCGGCAAAGGTCGCTGCACGGACGTAGCGACGCGGTGTGGCTTCAGATGCAGCCGCTCCCGCCTCGGGGTCCGACCTGGTCGACAGACGCAATGCCAGCGGCTCGCGCGCCTCGGCGGCGCTGCGGGCATGACGCCCCGACAATGTGACCGTCTGCCGGTCCAGCGGTTTGCGCACCAGTTTACGCGGCAGGCCATCGGTCCAAACCTCGGCCATCTGCGCATCTCCTGCAGCGCTGCGCACGCCGCGCATTGTATTCATGCGGTCGTCATCCCGTTCCACCCGGACGTAACCCGGCGGCACCGCAGTCTGTCCATTCGGCGTGGCCGCTGTCAGCGTACGCTCGGCGCGCCGGGGGTTCAGACGATCATCCTCCCAGACTGGGCGGTAGCCTTCCGGCACCGTCAGCCCCGTGCTCAGTCTGCGCTGCTGATAGACATGTGCGGGCAGGATACGGGTGTTGGGCGCCAGTTGAAGCGACGAGTTCTGATCGCCCGCCCTGTCCCGGCCATAAGTCACCGGCGCTTCGGCCTGCGGGCCACAGCGGACGCCTGCGGATTTATTGATGTACTGCTGGCTGATCGCCGAAGCCCCGGGGCAGCCTCCAGCCGTCGGCGCCGTGCGCACTTGCTGCGGTGCAGGCTCCGGCGCCGGAACAACCGGAGCCGGTTTCACGACACGCCGGGGCGCGGCAGTGGTAACCCGCGTGGGGCGGGCACTGGTGCTTTGTGCAGTGCGGCGCGGTTTGGTGGCTGCGGCAACTGCAGGGGCGCTTGCAGGAGCCGTCGTGCGAGACGTGGGCGTCACCTTTTTGGCGGGAGCCGTTGCAACCGCAGTCGCGGCGGGTTGCTGTTCCTGCGGCAGGGTGATGATTTCAGGCCCCGCGTTCGCCTGCGGCTGGCGTTTAGCAGCCCCTGCGATGGTAGTAGGCTTGTAGCCGCACAGTTGCTTGCGGCTGCGGGTTACGCGGGGCACCCAGTTCACATTGCCGTCGATCCCGGCGCGGATATAGATACAACCGCGACTGTCGACATATTGCTTACCCTTATAAGAGGCCGGGGGTACCTCTGCTGGGGGACCGGAGGCCCGCAGGGTCTGCGCCTCCACGGCCTGACCCACGCCTTGAACGCTCAGCGTGCCTGCAATGATGGCGAGCGCGACAATTCTTGTTATCTTCATACCAGAGCCCCACAACATATGGGCATACGATGCCTGATAACCAAATCTTAGTAAACCCGGCGCCGGGCACAATCTGGCGGCGTTCGGGCGAATTGTTGCCCCGGCTCCGCTGCCAATGCAGGCAGCGGGCCCAGAGCCACCAAATACGAATTACTTGGTGCCGAACATGCGGTCGCCGGCATCGCCAAGACCGGGCATGATATAGCCTTTTTCGTTCAGCTCGCGATCCAGCGAGGCAGTGACGATCGGCACATCCGGATGCGCCTCTTTCATGCGCGCAACGCCTTCCGGCGCGGCCAAGAGGCAAAGGAAACGAATGTTGTTGGCACCAGCCTCTTTCAAGAGGTCGATGGCCGCTGCCGAGGAGTTGCCGGTCGCCAGCATCGGATCGACGGCGATCACCAGACGGTCCTTCAGACCTTCGGGCGCCTTGAAGTAATATTGCACCGGCTGCAGGGTTTCCTCGTCGCGGTAGAGCCCCACGAATCCAACCCGGGCCGAAGGGATCAGTTCCAGCACGCCATCCAGCATGCCGTTGCCCGCCCGCAGGATCGACACCAGCGCCAGTTTCTTGCCCGCAAGGATCGGCGCTTCCATTTCCTCCATCGGGGTGTCGATTGTGGTGGTGGTCAGCGGCATTTCGCGAGTGATCTCATAGGCCAGAAGCTGGGTGATCTCGCGCAGCAGGCGCCGGAACCCGGCAGTCGATGTGCCCTTGTCCCGCATCAGGGTCAGTTTGTGCTGGACCAGCGGATGATCAACAACGGTCAGATGTTCGGACATATCGGCACTCTCCTGCGAATAAATTTGGTCTCTCTTATGCGCCCTTGCCCGGTGCAGGCAAGCCGGATTGCCCATTCCGCTACAGAAAGCTGCGCCCCGGACCGCTGCTGGCCACGCCCAGATGCTGCGCAACCGAGACACCGACATCGGCAAAGGCCCGCGCGCCCAGCGATCCGGCGCCCGGTGCCTGACCTAGTGTCTGGCCCGGCGCGGCCACCAGAACCGGCACTTGTTCACGGGTGTGGTCGGTCCCCGGCCAGCTGGGATCATTGCCATGATCTGCGGTCAGCACCAGAATATCCCCGTCCCGCAGCCGTGGCAGGATCTTTCCGATTTCATGGTCGAACCATTCCAGCGCCCGGGCATAGCCCGAGATATCACGCCGATGACCGTAAAGACTGTCGAACTCCACAAAGTTGGCAAAGGTCAGACTGCCTTCCTCTGCCGTCTCAACCGCCTCGGCCAGATGCTGCATCAACCCGGCGTCGGGACCTTTTTTCAGGGTGTCGATGCCGCTCATGGTGAAGATGTCGCCGATCTTGCCGATGGCGTGAACCTTCTGCCCGGCGTCCTGCACCCAGTTGGTCAGCAGCTTTGCCGGGGGCGTGATGGCGAAATCCCGCCGGTTGGTGGTGCGGGTAAATCCACTCTCTGGCGTGCCTACAAACGGGCGCGCGATCACCCGCCCCACCTTCATCGCATGCAGGCGCGGCGCCACCGCGCGGCACAGGTCCAGAAGGCGATCGAGGCCAAAACTCTCTTCATGCGCAGCAATCTGAAAGACGCTGTCGGCAGAGGTATAGCAGATCGGGGCACCGGTCCTCATATGCTCGTCCCCGTGACGGGCAATAATATCGGTGCCCGAGGCGTGACAATCGCCCAAGATCCCCGGCGCCCCCGCGGCCTCTGCGACAAAGGCGCTGAGATCTGCCGGAAAGGCAGGTGTCTCGTCTGGAAAGAAATGCCAGTTCCATGGCACCGGAAGGCCTGCCAGCTCCCAATGGCCCGAAGGCGTATCCTTGCCGGGGCTGACTTCAGCGGCGCAGCCCCACACCCCCTCAGGTTCAGCGGTCAACCCCGGAAACGGCACAGCAGAGGCCAGCCGCATGGCCGCCCCCAGCCCCAGCCGCTCCAGATTGGGCAGATGCAGCGGGCCACTGCGCCCGTCCTCGGCGCGGCCCTCGGTGCAGGCCTGCGCGATATGGGCGAGCGTATTGGCACCCAGGTCCGGCAGGTCACCGTTGTAAAAGCGATCCGCATCCGGCGCACCGCCGATTCCAACGGAATCCATCACCACCAGAAAGGCGCGCGCCATCAGATGATCCTTTCGTGAATGAGCGGCGGCAACTTCGGCGCCGCCTCTGCGATGGTGATCGCCGCCAGAACCTCCTGCGCGGCGCGGTCGGCGGCCTCTTCCCGGGCGGCATGAATGCGCACCAGCGGCGTTCCGCATGCAACGCGCGCGCCCAGCGGCAACAAATCCGACAGGCCGACAGCAGGATCGACAAGATCGCTTTCGACCATGCGCCCGCCGCCAAGGCCAACCACGCAAAGGCCCAGCGCCTCACCGTCGATGGCCGAGATATAGCCGGCCTGCGGCGCGGTCACTTCGCGGATGACGCTGGCTTCAGGCAAAACGCTCTGCCAGTCGCTGGCAAAGCCCTGCGGCCCGCCCATTGCGGCCACCATGGCTTCGAAGCGGGCAGCGGCCCGGCCATCGGTCAATACCGCCGACAGGCGCGCGGCGGCCTCTTCCGGAGTTTTTTCCAACCCCGCCTGCACCAGCAGCACCGCCCCAAGCGCGATGGTGATCTCAGCCAGCGGCCCTGAGGTCTCGCCGGTCAGCACGCGCATCACCTCAGCAACTTCTAGCGCATTGCCCAGAGCGGGTGCCAAGGGCTGGTTCATATCGGTGATCAGCGCCGAGGTCGGACAGCCTGCCGCATTGGCGGTGTCCACCAGCGAACGCGCCAGCGCGCGGGCCTCCTCGTCAGATTTCATGAAAGCGCCCGAGCCTGTCTTTACGTCCAGCACCAGCGCATCGGGGCTGGCGGCCAGTTTCTTGGACAGGATCGAGGCGGTGATCAGATCCAGGCTTTCGACCGTGGCCGTCACATCGCGGATCGCATAGAGCCGTTTATCTGCGGGGGCGATCTGCGCGGTTGCCCCGACGATGGCACAGCCGACATCGCGCATCAGACCGTCCAGTCGATCCTCGGACACTGAGGTGGTAACGCCGGGGATGGCCTCCATCTTGTCCAGCGTCCCGCCGGTATGGCCCAGGCCCCGCCCCGAGATCATCGGCACATAGGCGCCGCATTCCGCCAGCGCGGGCGCCAGCAACAGCGATACGCAGTCGCCGACACCGCCAGTGGAATGCTTATCCAGCACCGGCCCATCCAGATCCCAGCTCAGCACATCACCGCTGTCGCGCATGGCAAGCGTCAGCGCGCGGCGGCCATCCGTGCTCAGCCCCTGCAGACAGACCGCCATGGCAAAGGCCCCGGCCTGGGCATCGCTGACCGTACCATCGGCAAGCCCCTGAGCAAACCAGCGCAGATCGGCGTCACTCGGGGTCTCTCCCCGGCGCAGGGCAGCATTGATCGCACGGGCATCCATAGGGGATCAGGCCCCGGCCATATGGCCGGCACCAAAGGCACCGGGCAACAGATCGGCAATGGTGGCGTGCCGCTCGGCCCCTGCGGTGGTTCCCATGGTCACAGGCACATCTCCGCTGCCGAATTCAGCCAGTTTCTGACGGCATCCCCCGCAGGGCGGCACCGGGTCGGGACTGTCGGCGACCACATAGACCTCTGCCAGCTGCGTCTCGCCCGCTGCCACCATGGCGGCAATCGCCCCGGCCTCGGCGCAGGTGCCTTCGGGATAGGCGACATTCTCTACGTTGCAGCCCACGTAGACCGTGCCCGAGGCCGCGCGAATGGCGGCCCCGACCTTGAAGTTGGAATAGGGCGCGTGCGCGTTCTCACGCACGGCAATGGCTGCTTCCTTCAGACTCATGCTTCCTCCAGCTTTGTGTTGAAGGTACCCGGCAGGCTGACCTCAAGCAATTCCAGATCCGCAGAGCCATCGCTGAGCCGTGTTTTCATGCCGGGCGGAATGACGAAGGCATCGCCTGCTTCCAGCTCATAAGGATCACGCCCTTCCCCGTGCAGGGTAACGCTGCCCTCCATCACGAAGGTAAAGAGGATGTCGGTGTCGTGGCTGGCCCAGGGGCTGTTGCCCGCCTCTGCGCCCTCCGCGCGGCGTACCACCTGCACCGAGGCGACGCCCTTGGTGTTGTCGTTGATGGTCGTGTCGCGGCAGACAAAACCCGGCAGACGGAAAGGAACCCAGTCGGCGCCCGCCGCCTGATTGTAGACAAACCGCTGGCCCTGCCATTCGCGATCAGGGCGGTAATGCGGGGTCGGCAGGGTCATCTCGTGATCGATCTCGGTCACATGTTCCGCCGGAACGCCGATCTCGATCACCTGCACGTTGTCGCTTGCCTCCAGCACGCGGTGACGGATTTCAGGCGGCTGGATAAAACAATCGCCCGCCGTCAGGCGCATCTTCTCGCCCTGATCCTCATAGACCACATCGACCCAGCCGTGGATGCAGAAAATCAGCTGAAAGCCGACCCGGTGGAAATGCACCATATCCGGCACTGGCCCGCCATCGGGGATGCGGATGTGGCTGGCGATGATCGAGCCGCCCAAGCGGTCCGGCACCAGATCACGGTAATGCATGCCCGCGCGCCCGATGATCCAGGGCGCCTGGTCCTTCAGCCTACGCACCACGAAGGAATGCACCGTGTCCGGCATCACAATTGGTTGATGACGCTCTTCGATTTCGATTTTGGTGCCGTTCGGAGCGGTCAGACTACGCGCCCCGCCCGCGAATCCCTCGGGGTCTTCGGTCAGAATGCGCAGGGTTCCGGGGCTCTCGGGGGCCCCCCGTTCGATACGCAGCCGCAAGCCATGCCCCGAGAAGACACCGATGCGCGGATCGTCCGCCGGATAGATCATATCCAGCTTCATTCCCAAGGTTTTAGGGTCTGTGGACATTCATCGTGAGGCGATGATGGCAGCCGCGAGATGCCAATTGGCGGCGTAGCTGGACGTTGTCTTTTCGTAGCGGGTCGCTATGGCTCTGAATTCCTTGATCTTTGCGAAG
>NZ_JBDOQR010000083.1:0-16175 GCF_039839315.1 Phaeobacter sp. CAU 1743
CGATCCTGAAGTTCTTTCGGGAGACCCTGCCCAACCAGTGGGAAACCTTCCGAAACCAAGTGTCAGATAGCTTCAGGGTCGTCACTCACGAAAAATTTCGGGTTTTGGCGTAAGCACGGTATAACCATTTATTTTGTTTGAGATCTTGTAACATGGCGAATTTTCCCGCCGGTCCCAACCGCACCCGCCGCCTTGAACGCCGACTTGGCGATGCCATGCGGGCCCGCCTGCCCTTTGCCGTGGCGGAATTTGTTATGTTCGGTCTCAAGCAAGCCTGGGCTGCCATATTCGGAGCCTTGCTCCTGTTCGGCATTCTCTTCAGCAATCACATCTGGCAGCCGGACTGGGTGCTCGCGCGCTATGACGCGCTGCTGATGTACGCGCTGGCCTTGCAGGCGTTGCTTTTGTGGACCGGGATGGAAAGCTGGCGCGAAGTTCGTGTGATCCTGCTGTTTCACCTGACCGGCACCGCAATGGAGATCTTCAAGGTCCATATGGGCAGTTGGAGCTATCCGGGCGACGGTCTGTTCAAGATATATCAGGTACCGGTTTTCTCCGGCTTCATGTATGCCTCGGTGGGCTCCTATATGGCGCGGGTTATCCGGCTGTTCGATATGCGCTTTGCCCCCTATCCGCCCTACTGGATGCCCCTTCTGCTTGCGGCGGCGATCTATGGCAATTTCTTCGCCCATCACTTCCTGCCGGACATGCGCGTCGCGCTTTTTGCGGCAACGGTGATCATTTTCCTGCGTACCCGTATCTGGTTCACCATCGGCCATAACCGCTATTGGATGCCCCTCCCGCTTGCGGCCTTTCTGTCCAGCTTCTTCCTGTGGCTGGCTGAAAACATCGGCACCGGCACGCGCACCTGGCTTTATCATGGGCAGGCTCCGACAGATTGGGTGAGCCTTGCCAAGATGGGGTCTTGGTATCTGCTGCTCTACGTAAGCTTTGCCACGGTTACCCTGGTTTTCCGCGAAGCGCTGAGCAACAAGCCGCTGCACGCCTCGCGTCCCCGTGTCAAAGACCCCACCGGCGCAGCAAAGGCGCCCTAGCTGCGCTAGACGAACCCACGCCAGCGCAACACGAGGATCAGCAGCGCCACGACGGCCAGCAGGGAAAACGCCATGCTGCCCAGCATCTGCAACAGCCGGTCCTTGCGCCGCTCCGCCAGATTGATGCTGCGCAGATGAGCCGTAACCTCGCGGCTGGCTCCATGCAGCGCCGCCTGATCCAGCGTCAGGCTCAGCTTCGGATGCTCCAGCAGCGGCAGGGCTTCGGCCAGTCTCATCCCCTGTCGGTAGATCCGCCGCGGCAACTGGCGGCGCGCCTTGCGTAGGGCCAAAGGCAGATCACCCGAGGCCTGCGTACGCTCGGCCAGCAGGCTGCGGATTTCTTCGATTTCCTCAAGGACGGTCTGTGACATCGTTCTGGGCTCCGGTCTGGCGGCGTCCTGCCTGCCAAGGCGCAACCTACCGCGTTCACATAGCTGGCTCAATGGGGCTGGCGCCGCTGCGCCATCGCGTTTATCACCTGCCCCCATGCTGAACACGATCCTGCACGGTACCCCGACTGACCGCCCGCCACTTCTGATCGCCCACGGGCTTTATGGCTCGGCCCGTAACTGGGGCGTCATTGCCAAACGCCTGTCCGATGAGCGCCAGGTGATCGCAGTGGATATGCGCAACCATGGCAACAGCCCCTGGAGCGACAGCCACAGCTATCCCGATATGGCCGAGGATCTGGCCGAGGTGATCGCGGCCCACGGCGGACAGATGGATGTGATCGGCCACTCGATGGGCGGCAAGGCCTCGATGATGCTGGCGCTGCTGCACCCGCAGGCGGTGCGGCGCCTGCTGGTCGCCGACATTGCCCCGGTCAGCTATACCCACAGTCAGATCCAGTTCATCGAAGCCATGCGGCAGGTGGATCTGGAACAGGTGACGCGTCGCTCGGATGCCCATGCACAGCTAGCTAAACTGGGTGTGGAACCAGCTTTGCAGAGCTTCTTCACGCAATCGCTTGATATTCAGGGAAAACGCTGGCTACTGAACCTTGATGCGCTGGCCAATCATATGCCCGACATCATGTCCTTTCCGCAGGTTGAGGCCAGCTGGGACGGGCTTGCGCTGTTTCTGTCCGGCGCCAATTCGGACTATGTGCTGCCGGAGCACAGGCCGCAGATCCGGGCCAAGTTCCCCAACGCACGGTTCGCCAAGATCCCCGATGCCGGGCACTGGCTGCATGCAGAAAACCCGCGCGCCTTTGAACAGACGGCGCGGGCCTTTTTCAACGCCTGAACAGGCTGTGTCATGATCCGGGCCACCCTGATCCTGGAACGGCCCGGATGATCGCGATTACATGCCCTTGTCGACCGGCTCTTCGATCGAGGCACCCGCTGCTGCCCAATCGGACAGGCCGCCGGTGTTGTAAACGGTTTCATAGCCCATATCCTTGAGCAGCTTGCCCGCAAGGGCCGCCCGGCCACCGCTGGCACAATGCAGCAAGATCGGACGATCCATCTTCAGGGTGTCGTCGTGGAACGGGCTGGCCGGATCGGCGCGGAATTCCAGCATGCCGCGGGGGATATGGTGCGACCCCCGCACCCGGCCATTGGCCGACAGTTCCGGCGCATCACGGATATCCAGCAGCAAGGCGCCTTGCTCCAGCAGTTTCTGCGCCTCTTCCACCGGCAGGCGCTCCACGGCGGCGTTGGCGTCTTGCATCATCTGTTGCAGAGTCAGGGGCATGACAGTTTCCTTTTCTTGATCAGCAGGTTCAGCCGCCCATCCATCATCGGCGGCTCCTCTCGCAGCACGCTACGCGCGAAGGCATCCGGGCAGCAACCCCGCAAAGGCCGCGCCTCAACCAGCCGTGATCCCCGCCCTGCCGAAAGTGTGCCCACGCCAACCGGAACAAGGTTGCCGTGGGTCGGTTTCCTCAGCGCGCGCTGATCTTTTCCGGTTTCGCCATCCATTCGCGCCCCTTCAGCATGGCCTTCCAGTAGATCGGCGGCAGGATCTTCTCCTTCAGCAGCCAGGCTGTGCGCGAAGGCTTGGTGCCGTCCAGCAGGAACTTCGGGAAACTCGGCAGCATGGCGCCGCCATAGCCGAACTCGGCCAAGACGATCTTGCCGCGTTCCACCGTCAGCGGACAGGAGCCATAGCCATTGTATTGCGCGACCGGCGCCTTGCCTTCGATATCCGCCGCCAGGTTTTCCGCCACGATGGGCGCCTGAATGCGTGCCGCGGCAGCGGTTTTGGCATTTGGCGCGTTCATCACATCGCCCAGCGACCAGATATTGTCATAGCGCGTGTGGCGCAGCGTGGACTGATCCACATCGACCCAGCCTGCGGCATCGGCCAGCGGCGACACCCGGATGAAATCCGGCGCCGTCTGCGGCGGGCAGACATGCATCATGTCGAACTCCATCTCGACCCGCTCGACTGGGGTGTCCGGCTTGGCCACATCAAACCAAGCTTTGCGTGCCTCGCCATCGACCGCCACCAGATTGTGGAAGAAGTTCAGATGGGCGCCGTATTTCTTCACGTAGCCTTCCAGCGCAGGCACGTAATCCTTCACGCCAAACAACACACCACCGGCATTGTTGAACTGAATGTCGATATCCTTCAGCACCCCATTGCGCAGCCAGGCATCACCCGACAGGTACATCGCCTTTTGCGGCGCCCCGGCGCATTTGATCGGCATCGGAGGCTGGGTGAAGATGGCCCGCCCCTTTTTCAGACCGCGCACCAGCTCCCAGGTGTAGGGCGCCAGATCGTAGCGGTAGTTCGAGGTAACCCCATTCTTGCCCAGCGTTTCAACCAACCCTTCGACCTTGTGCCAGTCCAGCTTCAGCCCCGGACAGACCACCAGACGGTCGTATTTCACCACCCGGCAGCCATCCAGAACGACGGCATCGTCCTTGGGCTCAAAGGCCGCGACCGCCGCCTTGATCCAATGCACGTCCTTGGGGATCAGCGATCCCATGGTCCGCACCGTGTCTTGCGCGTCAAAGATACCGCCACCGACCATGGTCCAGCCCGGTTGATAATAATGGATATCCGCCGGGTCGATGATCGCGATATCAAGATCCGGCTTGCGGGATTTCAGGCTGGAGGCCACCGAGATCCCGGCCGCGCCGCCGCCGACGATGACCACGTCGAACCGCGCATCCGCCCGGTCGGTCGGCGTTTTGCCGCCATTGGCAATCCGGCGCACAACCCCGCCCATGTCATAGCCAGCCGCATTGGTCGTGGCGAGGATATCCGCAACGCTGAGCCGGTCGGCCTGCGACAGCGACCACAAGGTTGCCGAGCGGGTGCCCGAGCGGCAATAGGCCAGCACCGGCCCCGGCAACTCCGTCAGGGCCGCACCGAACCCGGCGGCATCCGCGTCGCTGACCTTGCCCGACACGATCGGCAGGTAGCGCGCCTCAAGCCCCAGCTTTTCAGCCGCAGCCTGAATTTCGTCAAAGGTGGGCTGATCCGCCCCCTCCCCGTCCGGCCGGTTGCAGATGATCGCCCGATACCCCGCATCGCGGATCGCGGGCAGGTCCGCGATGGTGATCTGCGGGCTGACCGACAGGCCGCTGGTCAATGTCTTGAAGTCCATGGTGTCTCCTCACGTCTGGTGGCGCGCGACCAGCAAAACCAGCCCGTGCAGCTCCCGAAAGTCAGATCACCGGACCTGACATCGGCAAACACTGCAGCCCCCTCTCACAAAACTACATTCATTTTATAAGTTTTTACGCTACACCCGTCGGTGACTTAGTCACCAAAGCCGCAGATGCCGGACATCACCCCAGGGCATCACGCCTTTGCGGCGTCTTCCGCCAGGCTCAGCAGAGCCCCGCGATCCTGAATATGGACGCTTCCCCGCGCCTGCCGAATCCATCCGCGGCGCTGGAATTCCTGCAATTGCCGCGACACCACCTCGCGGGCGGTGCCCAGTTCGACGGCGAGCCGCTGGTGCGTGGTCTCGATCCGGTCATCGCCTTTGGAAATCTCCAGCAGCCGCTGCGCCAGCCGCACGTCCATCCGCTGGAAGGCGATTTCATCGATCACCAGAAACAGATCGGTAATCCGCCGCGAAAAGGCGGTGAAGACAAAATTCCGGAACGAGGATGACTGCGCCACCAGATCGTCAAAAACCAGACGTGGCACGGCGGCGGCCCGCACCTCGGTTTCCGCGATACCTTCGGCGGAATATTCCGCATAGCCCATCAGGCAGGCGGTGGTGAGAACGCAGCTTTCGCCGCCGCCCACACGGTAGAGGACGATCTCACGGCCACTGTCCGACAAATGCTGAACCCGGACGGTGCCTTCCAGCAGGAACAGCATATGCTCGGCCGTTTTGCCCGGCCCAAACAGAACAGTCCCCGCAGGCACATCGATCAGGGTGCTGCGCTGTAGCAGCACCTGTCTGGCCGGGGTTTCCAGCTGCGAAAGACCGGGGAACAGATCGACCCAATCCCGGCTTTCGCTCTCCGCCGTCACGTTGCGCTCTCCGGTCGGGGGTCCAGCGGCGCGATCCGGGCCAATAGGTCGCCCCTGTTCGAAGCGATATCTGCGATGGTCACTTCTTCCAGCACCGCCATGAAGGCCCGGGTAGCCTCCTGAATCTTTCGGGAGAGTTTGCAAACCCCCATCAGCGGGCAGGTATTCTTATCGGGGTTGAAACACTCCACCACTTCCATCGACCCCTCGGTCAGGCGCACCACATCCGCGACCACGATTTCGTGAGCAGGCCGCCCCAGACGAAAACCTCCGCCGCGCCCGCGCTGGGTCTGCAGGTAGCCCGCCTTGCCCAGTTCATGCACGATTTTCACCACGTGGGGGCGCGACAGCCCATGGATCTGCACCATGTCCTCGACCCGCACCAATGCGGGCGCCTTCAGCGTTGCCAACTGCAGGGAACGCAAGGCATAATTGGTATATCTGGTCAGCTTCATGATTGTCTCCCCGGCGCCGCAGGATACGCAGCAGGGCCATTATAGGACCGCAGTCACGGCAGCGAAAGTGCGCCCCCAGCGCACGCACGCTCCCGCTCCTGCCATGCGGCCAAACCGGCGTATCCACCCTGAACCGCGAGGCCGAAAAATGCTGAGCGGCATTAACTCTATTATCACAAGTTTTATGAAATTTGTGAGCCAGCACGTCACGCTGCATTCGAACAAACCTCGGACCAACAAGGCGCAATATGAACGACTGGACTTCCGGCTATGTGGCCGATCTTGATTACACACATGACTTTTTTCGCGAACTGGCGCCGTCCCACCTCGCCTTCTGCGCCGTCTCTCAAGGGAAGAAACACGGGCTGAACCGATCCAAGCTGACCTATTGTGAACTGGGCTGCGGTCAGGGGGTTTCGGCAAATCTTCTGGCAGCCGCCAACCCGCATATCGAATTCCACGCCATGGATTTCAATCCAGCCCATATGGTTGGCGCAAGAGAGCTCGCCAAAGAGGCCGAGCTCGAAAACATGCATTTCCACGAACAGTCGTTCGAAGACTTCGCCAATGCCCCCGGCCTGCCCGAGACCTTTGATGTCATCGCCCTGCACGGGGTCTACAGCTGGGTGTCCAGAGAAAACCAGCAGCATATCCTCGACTTCCTGTCGAAGCGGCTGAAATCCGGCGGCATGGTCTACATCAGCTACAACACACAACCGGGCTGGGCGGCGGCCGTGCCCCTGCGCCGCACCCTGGTGGACCGCACGGCGCAAGGCAGTGGTCCCCTAGCCGAGCGGATCAGCGATGCGATCCATCACCTGGAACAACTGGATCAGGCCGGAGCGGGGTATATTTCCTCGAACCCGTCGCTGTCCGCATGGATTGAAAAGATCAAGAACATGTCGCCCAACTATCTGGCGCATGAGTATCTCAACAGGGACTGGACCCCGTTCCATTTCGCCGATGTGGCCAGCGACATGTCCCAGGCCAAACTGTCCTTCATGGCCTCGACCGATCCGATGGATCATCTGGACGACGTGTCATTTTCCGCCGAGCAGCTGGCCCTTCTGAACGCGGAAACCGATCCGGTGCGCCGTCAGGGCCTGCGGGATCTTTTGCTGAACGAGCAATTCCGCACCGACCTGTTTATCCGTGGGGAACTGCCCCACACGGCACGCGGCGCCATCGGCGCCTGGTTTGAAACCACGCTGGCGCTGTCGCGCCGCTATGGCGGTGGGCGACTGACCTTCAAGGGGCGTCAGGGAGACCTGCCGCTGCAACCAGAGCAATACGCGCCGGTGCTGACGGCGCTGCAGGACGGCCCGCTAACGGTCCGCGATCTGCTGGATCAGGGCGCCTTCGGGCAAAACACATGGGAGGCCATCACCCGTATCCTGACCGTTCTGATCGGCGCAGGCCACATCACCCCCTGCTTGCCGCAGGAAGGTCTGGAAGAACGCGCCGCACATTGCCGCGCCTTCAATACCGCCGTGTGCAAACGCGCTGAAGACAGCGAAACCCTGCGCTTTCTGGCTTCACCCGTGACTGGCGGCGGCATCGAAATGGACCGGTTTGAACAGCTGTTCCTGCTGGCCCGCAGCGAAGGGCTGGAAACGCCGAATGAATGGGCAGAGTTGGCCTGGCAGATCCTCGCGCCGCAAGGCTATCGGCTGCATGCCGATGGCCGTATTCTGGAAACACCCGAGGAAAACCTTGCGGTTCTGCGGGTGCGGGCCAACACATTTGCAGCCCAGCGCCTGCCGCTCTGCGAAAGCCTCGGCCTCACGCTTGAGCCACCAATGCCGAACCCAGAGGCCCAGCCCCACTCGCAGGCTGTCGCCTGACGGGGCCAACGGCTCCTACACATCCGACCTCCGGTAGCTGCCGGGGGTCGTACCCGTCCAGCGTTTGAAAGCGCGGTGGAAATTCGCGGCAGAGGCAAAGCCCACGTCCTGCGACACCGCCTCGATGCTCTTTGCCCCAAGTGACAGATCGCGGACGGCAATATCGCGCCGCAAACCGTCCTTGATCTCCTGAAACGAAGTGTTTTCGGCATCAAGACGCCGGATCAGCGTGCGGGGCGTCAGGTTCAGCGCACGCGCCGCATCTTCCAGATTGCAACTCAGCCGCTCTGATTGCAGCAGCAGCTCACGCACGCGCAGCATCACCGCATGCTCCCGGAAGCTGGTAAAGATCCAGTCCCGCGGCGCCCGGATCAGAAACTCCTGCATCTCGGCCTCGCTGCGCGACACTGGCAGCCGGTCCAGCGTTCCTTCGAAGGTCAGCGAGGAACTCACCTCACCAAACCTGACCGGCGCGGGAAACAGGATAGGGTAATCCTCCGCAAACTCAGGCTTTTGGAAGGCAAAGCTGACCTCCCGCAGTGGCAACTCTCGCCCCGCCACCCATGAGGCAATCCCATGGGCAAGCTTCAGCAATAGCATATGCCCGAACCTGTTCTGGCCGCCATCGCCCTGCGGCTCCAGAACAATCTGCAGCCTGTCCTCTCCGGTCTCAAGCCGCACGCGGCAATCATCCAGGACTAAGTTCCAGAACGAGCTAAAGCGAAACAAGGCCGCCGAAAGCGACGACGCCCCGAGCACCGAGGTACAGAGCAGTTTCAGCGCCCCAGACCGGACCGGGCGGCTCCACAACCCCATCATTTCATCGCCGGTTTCACTGGCCACCAACTGGTAAAGCCGCACGATCTGGTCATGGGTGACACGCCCCAACGGCTGCGCCGCATCATCCAATCCGATCTGATCAAGGAATCCTACAAGCTGGCCCGGCGCGCAATGCACCCGCAAGGTCGACAGCCAATCTTCGAGAAAGGCCCGCGATACCGTCGGCAGGATCAGTGCGCCCTGCGCATGTTCCGGGGGGAGCGGCGACATGGTATTTGTCACTTTTAGCAAGTTTCGCGTCCACAGAGGATATAGACCACACTTAGAGCAATGTCTATCTGGCGGGAATGGCAACCGCTAAAGAAAGGCCGCCCCATGACATTTGATGCCCCGGTCAAAGACATGATTTTCAATATCCAGCATCTTGCGGGATGGTCAGAGGTGACCAGCCTGCCTGCCTATGACGGGCTGGAACTCGAGGATGCGGCGGCTGCCCTCACCGAACTTGCTCGGTTCACGGCCGAAGAGATTGCCCCGCTCAACGCACCCGGCGACCAGTCCGGCGCACGTCTTGAAAATGGCCGGGTGATCCTGCCCGTTGGCTTTACCGAGGCCTATGGCAAGTTCGTCGAAATGGGCTGGCAAAGCCTGCCCCACCCGGAGGATTTCGGCGGTCAGGGCCTCCCCCGCGCCGTCGGCGCCGCCGCTACGGAAATGCTGAACGCCGCCAACATGAGCTTTGCCCTTTGCCCCCTGCTGACCGATGGCGCGGTCGAGGCGCTGCTGACAGCCGGGTCAGAGGAAACCAAGGCGATCTATCTTGAAAATCTGGTGTCCGGCAAATGGACCGGCACCATGAACCTGACCGAACCGCAGGCCGGCAGCGATCTGGCCCTGTTGCGCAGCCGCGCCGAACGGCAGGACGACGGCACCTATGCGATCACCGGCACCAAGATCTTCATCACCTATGGTGAGCATGACATGGCCGAAAACACCATTCATCTGGTGCTGGCCCGCACGCCTGATGCCCCCGCAGGCGTCAAAGGCATCAGCCTGTTTCTGGTGCCGAAATATATGGTCAATTCCGACGGCACCCCGGGCACGCGCAACGCCGTGAACTGTGCCAGCATCGAACACAAGCTGGGCATCACGGCCAGCCCGACCGCAGTCCTGAACTTCGAAGGCGCCACCGGCTTTTTGATCGGCGAAGAAAACTCCGGGCTACGCTACATGTTCGAGATGATGAACTCCGCCCGTTATGCCGTTGGTCTGCAAGGGGTTGCCATTGCCGAACGCGCCTATCAGCAGGCCATAAGTTTCGCCCGCGAACGCATTCAATCAAGCCCGGTCGATGGCTCCAGCCGCGAGGCGGTGGCAATCATCAACCACCCCGACGTCCGCCGCATGCTGATGCGCATGCGCGCAGTGACCGAAGGCGGCCGGGCGATGGCGGCCTTCACCGCCGGCTGGCAGGATCTGGCGAAACATTCCGCCGGCGGCGAAGAGCGCGCTGCAGCCACCGCAATCTCGGAGTTCCTGACACCGCTGGTCAAAGGTTTCTGCACCGAGATGGGCGTCGAGGTCGCCTCGACCGGGGTGCAGGTGCACGGCGGCATGGGCTTTATCGAGGAAACCGGCGCGGCCCAGCACTACCGCGACGCGCGCATCCTGCCGATCTATGAAGGCACCACCGCGATCCAGGCCAATGATCTGGTGGGCCGCAAGACCCTGCGCGATGGCGGCGAAACCGCGCTGCGGCTGGCCGGGATGATCGCGCAGACCGAGGCGGAGCTGGCGCAAGGCTCTGACGCGGCACAATCAGTTGGCACGCGGCTGACCAATGCGCGGCAAGCCTTTGAGGCTGTGGTTCGCCACATGGCCGCAACCGGCAAGGAAAACCCGAAGGCGGCGTTTGGCGCCGGGGTCCCCTATCTGATGCTGGCAGGCAATCTGGTTGCAGGCTGGCAGCTGGCGCGCTCCCTGATGGCTGCCGAAACCGCATTGCAGGTCGGCGAGGACCCGGCCTTCATGCAGGCCAAGATCGCCACGGCGCGTTTCTACGCCGATCACATCCTGATCGATGTCGGTGCGCAAGCTGACCGGATCCTCAATGGCTCGGACAGCCTGCTGGCCGCGGTGCTCTGACCTCCCCCAATCCATGGCAGGTGGCCCAAGGGGCCGCCGCCCTTTTCCCACATTTTCCGAAAGGACATCCCCATGACCGTCGAAATCGACATCTCCCGATTCACCAACCTGGCCATTGACGCGCAGGAGGATGGCGTCTGGGTGGTGACACTCAACCGGCCGACCAAACGCAACGCGTTGGATATCGACACCATCGAAGAACTGGTTGAGTTCTTCTCGCTGGCGCCGCGCGCGGGGGTCAAGGCAGTGGTGCTGGCTGGGGCTGGCGATCACTTTTGCGCTGGTCTCGACCTCATTGAGCACCACGACGAAGACCGCAGCCCGGCCGATTTCATGCACGTCTGCCTGCGCTGGCACGAAGCCTTCAACAAGATGGAGTACGGCGGCGTTCCGATCATCGCAGCCCTGCAGGGCGCGGTTGTTGGCGGCGGGCTGGAGCTGGCCAGCTCGGCCCATATCCGGGTGATGGACCAGACCACCTATTTCGCCCTGCCCGAAGGCCAGCGCGGCCTGTTCACCGGCGGCGGCGCCACCATCCGGGTCACCGATCTGGTCGGCAAATCCCGCATGATCGACATGATGCTGACCGGCCGGGTCTACAAAGGCCAGGAAGCCAGCGATCTGGGTCTCGCGCAATATATCGTCGAAGGCTCCAGCCTGGACAAGGCGATGGAACTTGCCCGCCGCGCTGCCGAGAACCTGCCCCTGTCGAACTTTGCCATCTGCTCGGCCGTCAGCCACATGCAGAACATGTCGGCGCTGGATGCAGCCTATGCCGAAGCCGTGGTGGCCGGCGTGGTGAACACCCAGCCCGACGCGCGCGCTCGCCTCGCGGCCTTTGCCGACAAAAGCGCCGCCCGCGTGCGCCCCGACAGCTGATCTCAGCCGCCCTTTGAAACTAATGGTCCGGGCGGCTCCGCCCGGACTACATGCCTCCCCGACCGCGCGTGCCGACGAGCGACGAATGCGCGCAGCTCGACAGAGAGCACATCGCAGCAGCTGGTGTCTCACAAATTGAAATCCCCCCGCTACGACAGACCAACTGTCTGTTCCGACGTTAAAATTCGGTACCACTTGCCCCAATCCGTCCACGGAACCCCCGGTTTCTGTAGGACATCCGGGACTATTTGCTCTAAATTGATCATCATAAATGCCTTGAACTTCACCTCGCCACCGGGTCCAAAGCCGTTGCTGGTTGGGAGAAGACAAGATGACCGCGATCGAAGGGTTTTACAGGGCCGAATTCATGACACCAGAACACCACGGGTTCGGTGTTCTGGCCATCGCGAATGGAACCGCCCGCGGGGGCGACTCGATCATGTCCTACGTTGGCAGTTGCGACTGCTCCGGCGGTGATGTGACCCTTGACCTGGAGGTCTGCCGCCATTCGCATCTGGGAAACATGCAGCCGATTTTCAAAACGGACTGTTGCACCCTGTGCATCACAGGCAAACAGATCGAAGGCGGCCGGATCGCTGGCACCGGACACAGCCCCGAAGCCCCTGACATTCCGTTCAAATTGATCCTGACAAAGCTGCGCGACTAGACAAGGCAACGCAGCGCGCGTTGGCCGGTACAACATGAGCGACCACCTCAGCCGTGCCTGCCTGCAATTGTTGCGCTGTGCCGATCAAACAGGCTCAGATCCTGCAACTGTGCGCCCGAATTCCCTCAAAGGTCACAGGTTCAAAGCCTTCCCGCACCAGCGATTGACGCCAAAAGGGCTCCTGTCTACCGTTCGATAAGTTTTCTGTTCTAGTCTGCGCGGGTGCCCCAATGTTCTTTAGCGATTTTCGCGCCAATTGATCAGACGCGACCATCATGAATTTTCACCCTCAAAATGCGTCAAGGCCCATGGAACCCCAAGACACTTGCGACCTTTCCATCGTTGTTCCCGTGTTCAACGAAGAAGAGGCGATTTCGGTTTTCCTTGCTGCCCTCGCCCCGATCCTGAACTCGCTGGATCTGGCCGCCTACGAGGTGGTTTTTGTCGATGATGGCTCGACGGATCGCACCATCGAAGCCATCGAAGCCGCGCAACAGGAGCACCCGTTCACCAAGCTGGTCAGCCTGTCGCGCAATTTCGGCAAAGAAGCCGCACTGACTGCGGGGCTGGAATGGAGCCGCGGTGCCGCAGTCGTGCCGATGGACGTTGACCTGCAGGACCCGCCAGAACTGTTGGTGGAATTTGTCCGCCTGTGGCGCGACGAAGGCTATGAGGTCGTCTACGGCCTGCGGCAGGACCGCTCATCGGACAGCAGCGCCAAACGCAACTCGGCAGGCATATTCTATCGCGTCTTCAACATGGTGGCTGACCGCCCCATCGAACCGGATGCCGGTGATTTCCGCCTGATCACCCGCAAGGTTGTCGAGGCGACCCTGCAACTACGCGAACGTAATCGCTTCATGAAAGGGATCTTTTCATGGGTTGGCTACAAACGCATCGCGGTGCCTTATACGCGCCCGCCGCGCGCCGCTGGTGAAACCAAGTTCAACTACTGGAAACTGTGGAACTTTGCCCTTGATGGCATCACTGGATTTTCCACAGTGCCGCTGAAGCTCTGGACCTATGTCGGGGTCTTTGTTGCCTTTCTTGCATTCCTCTACACGGTCTATCTGGTCGGAACGACGCTGATGTTCGGCCGCGATGTCCCCGGTTATGCCTCGACTCTGGCGATTGTCTTGTTCCTCGGCGGTGTGCAGCTGATTTCGCTGGGTGTCATCGGTGAATACCTAGGACGCCTCTATCTGGAGGTCAAAGGACGGCCCATTTACCTTGTCAGAGGCACAATGGGGTTTGACACGGCCCAGCGCAGATCAAGCGGCCCACACCCTGTTGCCAGAGCAGTCCCCAAAACGGATTTCGACGATGAGGCGGTATAGGAACACGGCCGGAGAAGTCTTCCGGTTCGGCGTTGTCGGTGTCACGGCAACACTGGTGCATTTCCTTGTACTGAACGGTGCGGTTGGGGCCATCGGGGCGGTCCTGGCCAACGGCTTTGCCTTTTGCTGTGCGGTGGGTGTCACCTATTTCGGCCAATCCATCTGGGTGTTCAAACAGCAGCCGATGAATCTATATCGCCTACGCCGGTTTTTGGTGTCGGCTATCGGCGGGCTGGGGGCCAACATGGGCCTGATGGCCATTCTGGCCGAGGGCGTTGGCTGGCACCACAATCTCGTTTTTGCACTTTCGCTGGTCGTCGTTCCCTCATTTCTTTTTTTCCTCAACAAGTTCTGGGTTTTCAAAGGGACACCGCAATGACGTCGCAAGCATACGAGTCCACCGGAAAATCAACCATCTCCCTGGCCATCTGGGTGGGCGCAGTCCTTCTTGCGGCCCTGACCTTTAGGCTGGCCGGACTGACCACTGCCTCTATCTGGCTAGACGAGGCCTACAGCCTCTGGTTTGCGGCGCAGGACTGGGGGTATCTCTGGGGGGAGGTTCCGGCCTTTGAAACGCACCCACCCTTTTATTATTCGCTGCTCAAGCTTTGGATCGGCGCATTCGGCGACAGTGCGTTTTCGGTTCGCCTGCTGTCCACGCTGCTGAATCTCGCCACACTCCCCTTTGTCGCCGGGGCGGCATTCCTGCTGGGCGGAGCCGACCGGGGGCGCACCGCGGCGGTGTTGGCGACAGTTCTGTTCGCCTTCTCGGACAAGCAGATCCTGGCCTCTCAGGACGCGCGCCCCTATGCGCTGATGTCTCTGGCGCTTGCGATGATGCTGTATTCTGCAATCGCCATCATGAGGCAACCGGAACGCTCTGGCCTGTCGCTACCCCGGATGCTGCGCAGAGATCCTGCCATGTTCGCCACATATATCTGCCTGGCGTTTGGCTTTGCCCTGATGTGCTGGAGCCACAATATCGGCCCGCTGTTCTGTGTGATTTTTGGTACCGGCCTGCTGCTGTGGTGGGCACTCGAGCAACGGTCGCTGAACGTTTTCTGCAACGTTCTGTTTGCAGCCGTTCTCTCGGTTCTTCTTTATGCGCCGAACCTTCCCATTATCCTGATGCAGCTCAGCACCCTCGGGAACAACGGGTTCTGGTTGTTTGCGCCGTCGATCCGGGACGCCATAAAGGTGGCATTGCTGCTACCCATGGGCGTTTCCCTTGCCGCCGGGGCCTTTTTCCTGATCTGCGCAGCGATGGGGCTGGTCTATCTGTGGAGGGCGGCCTCTGCGGCGGGCCACAGCCGGATGATGGTGCTCATCTTGCCGCTGATGGCCGTCACCCCCGGCGCGGTCGCCTTTATCATGAGCCGTATTGCCCAGCCGATCTTTCTGGACCGGACACTGCAGTCATCGCAGATCCCTATCATCCTGATGATGGCCTTTGCCCCTTTCCTGATCGCAAAACTACGGCTGCCTGTCGTTGTCCTGCTTCTGTGTGGCACCGCCACAAGCAGCCTGACACCGCACGACAAGCCAAAGGAAAACTGGCGCACTGTGATCGCGAATGTCCAGCACCATGCGCAAGGGCGCACTGCAAAAGTCGTCGCATTTCCCGCCTCGGCAAAATTGCCCCTGCAGTACTATATCGATAAGAAGAACGTCCCGGTCGATCTTTATCCGCTGACCGGCGAATACCCGGTGCGCGGCCCGGAATACACCTACCCTGCCGGTGGTGGTGGCGTGCCAGAACTACGCTCCGAAGATATGCCCGGATTGCAGAAATGGCTTGGCGACAGTGAAACCGCCTGGTTCGTTTCGCGCCTTGGAGGGTTATTTGACCCCCAAGAACTGCTCACCATTTATGTCGAGACCAACTACCCCTGCAAGTTGCTGAGCATCGGTCATGCAAACCTCAGATCCCGTAAGAACGAACTCGGAACCTGCCCCGCCCCCATAAAAGCCCAGCCAGGGTAAGCAGTATAGCCGCATCAAGGCCGATATCAGATGGTCACTACCGACGGATCAGCGTGAAAGAAGGGCCAACGTAGCTGATGAGATATTCAAATGTGGAGGGAATGGTGGGTGATGAGAGACGGAAACAAACCAAAAATTACTGTAAGAATTCAGTTCCGCAGTGTCCCACGCCAGCAGTGAAACCCGGATATAGAAAACAATCACTTACAGAACCGGTGTCCCACGAAAACCATCTTCGCCCAGTCGGCAGCTGGCTGGCGGCATTGCTGTCTCCGCAGCCCCGGAAACTTGCTGGGGCTACGGTCTTAGGCCGCCATTTCCAGCGCTTCCGTTAGATATTTCGGCGCACCTTCCCCTGTGATCGATTTACCCCTCTCGGATCACATCCCAGGGGCCTTGATTGCTCGGCGGATTATGGAAACCCTCAAAGGTTTCCAGTTTTCCTGTCAGGCAGTGCGGAACGGGGATGTCCCGGTTGATGTTGAAGTTTGCCTGAAGGGTGGCGTTGCTTTCCCTGAGCCGTAGGCTCGGGGTGATCAAACCGAAAGGAAAGCAACACCATGAAGAAGACTACGACATCGCAGGCG
>NZ_JBDOQR010000084.1:0-15927 GCF_039839315.1 Phaeobacter sp. CAU 1743
ACGGCTGGGAAACCCTCTCTCAGCCCCTCGAACCCATGCCCCTTGACCTCGCAGCCTAAAACACCGACCCTTCACATGCCCGGAGCGCGCCGCCAGGGAATTTCCACAGCATTCGCGACACGACCCGGCAGCGCATTAGGGTCGCCCGGATCAATGACCAGCCGTTCAACGGCATAGCGGGCCGCGATGTGGTCGAGGTCCGCCCCAGCGGCATAGGCGGGCATCACCGCACGGGCCGCATCGTTGAGCTGCTGCACTGCCAGTGTCCGATAATAGGCGGCCACCTCAAGGATCTTGAACGCAGGATCGCTTTCGACCAGCGCGTCAAAACTTGCATCACGCGCCCGCAGCTCTGCAAGCATGGCCGCAAGGGTCGCCTCATAGTCGACCCCTTCCAGCACGTCGGGCGGCGGCAAAAGTGACAGGTTGATCGAGGAAAAGGAGGAACCCATTACGTCACCTCGACGCCGTCTAGGCTGATAGCCTCACCGGTCGGGACATACCGTCCGACCAGATCAATCAGAACGCTACCGGCCCAGGAAACCCCGACCTTGACGCTCTCGAGGTCTAGGCGCGGCTCCCAAGTCGCCAAGGCCTCATAGGTGGCGGCGACCATGTCAAGCCGAGTCACGTCATTCATCGGAGCGTCGACAAGGCGGTAAAGGCGGCTCCCGTAATCGCGCCGCATAACCCGGGTGCCGATGGGTGTCGTCAGGATATCCCGCACAGACTGGCGCAGATGTGCCAATCCAGAAATATGCTTGCCCGTGGTTGCGTCGATGCCAATCATGGGCCGACATTCGTCGATACTGCCCCTGTTGCGCCTCTGGCGGTTTTCCCAAGTTGAGCGCCCGCTCCCTAAGCTACCTCAAGAATGCGACGTAAAGCTTACAGTACTCTCGCACACGAATTTTTTCGCCTTTGGGAAGGTCTGTAAAATCACTACTCAAGACGAAACTCATACATTTATCACGCGCAGCGACATAGTCACTGTAGTTGAAGTCGCTCTTGGATCGTTCCACAGCTCCTCCGAAGTACATCACCAGCATGGACACGGCGAACGAAACGATTCCCAAAATCGCAATCGGAGACTGCTCGGGCTTATAGGAATAAAGGTAAGTCACCCCAGCGCCTAAAAAAACTAACGCTGCCGGAAGGACATTGCCCGCGACCCCAACCCGACTGTGCCCAGACAAAAAACCAATACTGACGCCCAAAACAGAAAATGCAAACAACAGAGCCAAGATCTTCAAAAACCCCTGAAAGCTACGTTGCAGCATCAAAGCTACGAGCGCACAAACAAAGGCAACCAAAAGGCCAGCAAAAAAAACAGGGAACAATGTCAGAAAGGCCCCCCAAATCTCACCAAAGTCGTTCAATACCTGATACTTATCACTTCCATCCAAACCACCACTCCTTCACCCTTGAATTTCTGGCTCCGGCACGCCCCACCAGTCTGGATTTAAGTCATCTCCAGCAAAAAAAGGTATCGGCTGAACCGGAGTAAGGCGTTCACCCGAAAGGCATTCAACAAGTGCCCTTCGCATCGTCAAAGAGTTTTCCTCCAAATACAACTTAGCTATTGCGGTACAGTCTCGATCAGAAACCGAATTTTCCTGAACATTAAAACACTTGGCCAGTTCCACTTTGGACTCCCGGCTTTCGAGTTTCAGATACCCGCTGGCAGGAAAAATGCATTCCTTGTTTAATGCGAATTTCTCCGGTGCGGCCCCAGACAAAATCATAAATAACAACAAAACCTTAGCAACCCAACACCCCCTCATCTAGGGACCCTCCACCTACTCATCGCCATTAATAATCTTGGCAAAAATCAATAACACTCTAGCATGGCAACCCTTCAACTCAAAGAATCACTGTCGGCTCAACATCCGACCGAAACTACGCAACCTATTAGCGAGCAAACACGTTTTCAGAGCCAGTCGTAAAATGGCCGCAAGACGCGCTGTCACCTTGGCGACAGACCGGGATACCGCCTGCGAAGACCGTGCCGCTGGCGGATACCATCACCGGGGCGTCATGGGGCGGGAACCCATGACCGGCGACGGCACAGCCCAGCACCGCGATATTCGTGCCGTTGACGAAGACGGTTGGCGCCAGAACCCCGATCAGGGTGCCGCCTGCCGCGTCTTGGGATATGCGCGCAACACCAGGCATCAGTTCAGATCGATCTTGGGGGCGTTTAAGCGAATGCCGCTGGCGTCGATCTCGATAGACGACGGGCCGACCTGGATCTTGAACATGGCTCCGCTCGAGCCTGCGGCAGGGTTGGCGCTGCTGAATGCAGATCCGATTATGATGCCCTGCGCGGTATCCCCGGATTCAGACAGAACGATAACCTGCTCACCCTCGCTTGGTGGCGCCCAAACGCTGATTCCAGCGGCCCGCGGCGCCAGCCAGGGCAACCAGCCGCTTTCGCTCTCTCCGCCAAAGCTGACCTTGGCCCGGGCTGAACCGGCATCTACGGCAGATACCACGCCAAAGCGCACGATGCCCTCGCGCGCCTGTTCGTTTCTTGCTGCGGCATAGCTCATTCCGCCCCCTCCACGCTGTCGGAATAGTCGGCCTCATTGCCCGGGCCGATATCCGGCGCCCAGCCGACTTTGACCACCTCAGGCACGACGCCCTCGGCCGTCCAGACGCTCGCACCCAGATCGACCTGTTGATCCCATTCGACGGCCCAGACCTCGAACTTGTCAAACTCAGGGTCGAAGGCATCCGGCCCGATATAGGTCACCTGCGCCGGGCTGACCGTTTGCCCCCACCTCTGGCGATGGATCTTGACCCCCAGCGCAGCCGCCAAGCGGCGAACCTCGCGTTTGACGCTCTCAGTGCGAAAGCCCAGAACAACCCGCGCAACCCATTTGGAGACGAATGGCACCTGTTCCGTGCCCGGATCTTCATCGGGTGCGCCTTCCAGGTCGATAAGTTCGACCAGCACCGCAGGGACCGTCAGGTCCTTACGGTCTTCGTCATAGTCGCCGACGGTAGCGAGCGCCGGGAAATCCTCCCTGATCTGAGCAAGTATCGCGTCGTGCATTGCGTCCAGTTCAACAGTTCGGCTCATTGCTCGCCCACTCCATAGATCGTGCGGGCGCGCACCTCGGCCCGGAAATAGTGAAAGAACACCCCTTCGATCTCGCCGAAAACCTCGTCCTCGATAAAGGTCTGCGCTTCATCGTCGATTGGCATCCGCGCCTCTTTGACCGGATAGGCCCTTGATCCTGCCCTAACCTTGACAGTCGGGCGGCCTTTGGCGTTGCTGCCGATAAACCCGCCTGGGAAATCCTGCCCGCCAAAGCTGGCGCCGGTCGCCGTCCTTGATGCGCGCCCCTTGAAGGCCGACACCCGCATGTCATTCAGGCCGAACCACATGCGAACGCTGCCCATGTCGTTGCCACGTTTGAACCGGAACCCTTGCAGGCGGCGGCGCAGCTCTGCGGCGGTTCGCAAATGCAGCTTGGTTCGCAATCCCTTGCGCGCCCGGGTCTTCATAGTCTGCGCGGTGCGGCGCAAAGCGCGGGAATAGGCGTTGCGCAGATCCTTTTCGCTCGCGTCGAACTCGTCGGCGATGCGCCTCAGTTCGCCCTGATCAAAATCGAAGGCAAGCACGCGATCACTCCGTCGCCATGTGCAGCACCGCGAACCCGGTCCCATCGGGCTGCGGATCTGTCAGCAGGTAATAGGTCCGCCCCTCGATCACGACGGCATCCTTGTCGCGCAGATCTGCGGCGTCGGACGCCTTGCACGTCAGGCGCGGATCGGAGCTGTCAGCCTCATACTCGCCAATCTCGGCGTTCATATAAGGTTCGTCGAAGATCCCGCGGATGGTACGAGAAACGCCCTCCCGTGGCGTGACAACAGCATCAACGGCGAAGTCATCAAGCGACAGGAAGGCGTCGGGATTGTCCCAGCTCGGCGCGGGCATCAGGCCGGGGCTTTGGCCGGATCGGTGGTTTCAGCTTTCTTTGCGCCGGTCGCAGGCTTTTTGCGGCCCGTCTCCGGGTCTTTGATCTTGCCGCGATTTTTCAGACCCTGCGCCTCGGCGTCCGTCAGCTCGACAGTGTCGTCGGGCTTCTTGATCCCCTTGTCCCAGACAAAAGCGCTGGTGACGGTGTATTTGCTTTTCTTGGGTTTCTTATCATCAGCCATGTGTTTCGATCCTTGTTTCGGAGTGGAGCCCCGGCCCAACCGGGCCGCAGGCTAAATCAGATTTCGGCTTAGGTGGCGTCAGTGCCGTAGCAGAGGCCCGCCGGGTGACGCAGGACATAATCAGCGTCCTGCATCGTCACGATCCGCAGGCGCCCGCGACGGCTATGGGTGTACGGGTCAACCGTGATATCCAGACCGCCCCACATGCCGACCAGGACGTTTGCGAAATCACCGTGGAACACATCACCGTCGGCGATCTGGTTGGTGACCTCGCCGCGATATCCGTTGACGGTGTTGTCGCTCTCCCAGATCGGCGCCCCGTTGGTGCCGCTGAATTTCTGGGTGGACTTGAAGTGACCGCGCATCTTGGCGTTTTGCACATAGGCCATGCGGTCCACATCGGCGTTCGCGGCAGAGATATCGCTCTCCATCTGGATCACCTCTTCCCAGGTCGGAAGGGCAGTGCCGCCACCAGATGCCGCGCCAGCGAAATCGACCACGTTCACACCGTTCGTATTGGCGATGCCCAAAGGCTGATCATTGGTGCCCGTGCCATAGAAGCCCGCGAAATCCAGCGAGGTCGCCAGCGCAAGCGCAAGGTCGCTGCGCACCAGCGCCTCAATGTCGAGGCTGGATTGCTTGAGCGTGCGGCGCGTGATCTCCGAATAGGCCGCAACGGTTTTCGGGGAAAACTGGCGCTGACCCAGAGACAGCAGATCCTCGGTCGCCTCGATATCCTCGCCGATCCAGTAACCGGTCGCGCCGCCTTCCTGCGTCGGGATATCGGGATTGCCCACCAGCCCCATCAGCGGAGTCGCAAGCTGCAAAAGGATCGTGCGGTTGCGCAGCATCTGAATAAAACTCTGCGTCAGCAGCGGGTTTGCGATGGTGTTGCCGCCGGTATCGGCAGCGGTCGCACCACCGGACCCACTGTTGAGCGGCGCACGCATCAGCACGTCCATCGGCACCATGACGCCTTGCGCATCACGCCCCTGCGCCTCGGCGGCAGCATCGGAGACTTCGAACTCGAAGGCTGCGGCCTCTTGCGCGCCGCGATCTGTCGGATTTGCCAGCGCCCGGATCGCGCGCAGGAACGAAAACTGCTCTGTTTCGCTGTCGGTCAGGCCAATGCCGGAACGCTCGGAAATCTGGCGGCTCTCATTGCTGCGCTGGTGCAGGTGATCAAGCAGACGCTCGCGCATGTCGGACACACCATGGCGCCCGGCGATCATTTCGCTTGCCAGATCCGCCGCGTCGTATTCCTGGCCCAGCTCGGTCAGTTCGCGCACGCGGGTCGCCTCCTGCTCCTGGGCGCGCCTCACGATTGCCGCCTCGGCCGCACCGGCGCGCTCGAGCACCTCGATCACTTCGACAACTTTGCCGTCTTCGTCGACCTTTGCCCGAACGAGATTGCCGTCGGCGTCGCGGGTGATGATGGTTTTCATCTTTGATTCCCTTTGTCCTGTATCCTTGGGCTCGTCCTGCGCGCCCGCATTCTCTTCGCCAGTTTGGCCGCGTTCTGCGCCGTCTGCCTCTGGCGGATTTTCCATTGACCGCCCCACGCCGACCGTCGGGTCAGCAGGCACCGGCACGATTGAGATCTCGAACGGCTCCCAGCGCGTGACGGTGATCAGGTTCGGTTGTCCTTCGCGGTCCTCTTCCTCGATCTTGACCACCCGATAGCCGACAGAGACATGCCGCCGGATGCCGTCGACAATGTCTTGAAAGATCTCGCTGGCGCGGGCGCTGTTGCCAAAGCGGACAACCGCACGGCCTACGCCATCCCCATCAATGCGGGCGCTCTCCACGACGCCGACCTGATCGTTCCAGTCGTGACCGACCAGCACCGCGCCCCCGTCAAGCAACCGGTCGAGGACAACCGCGTCTGCGTCGTGCGAAAGAACCTCGTCGCCGAACCACCGGCGCACCGGCGTCGTGCTGGAAAAGGCCAGCTCGACCGTGCGCTTGCCTTCGTCGATCTGGCGCACTTCACCCATGCGCCGCAGGCCGCCGCCCTCAGCGCGGTCGTTGATCTGCTCTGCGGTGACGGCCTGGGTCAGGGACCGCCCGACAATATCACTTGCTTTTGCCGGGGTTTGGTTCGGCGTCTGGGTCGGTTTCTCCGGCGCCTCCTTCGGCTGGCTGTCCATTGCCCTGCCCTCCTTTTTCTTTTGCTGTGATCAAGGCCTCGATCACGTTTTCGGGGATCTTCGCCTCGCGCATCGCTGCAATGTCGGCGGCGATCTCGGCATAGACTTCGCGCGGATCGCGGCCACGTTCGCGGATCACCTGCCCCCGCGACTTGAACAGGTTGTCGACGGCATCCGTGTCGGCCTTCACGTCCTTTGCCGGGTCGATCCACTGCCACCGGCGCGCCTGGAAAGTGACGGCCATGAACTTCGACCGCTTGCTCGCAGGCAGTGGCGATCCGTTGTCGATGGTGATTTTCTGTTTCAGCAGCGAGTATTCGAGCCACCGCTCATAGATCGGCAGAGCAAAGGCCTCGATCAGGCTCTCTTGCAACTCGATCCACTGGTCGCGCTCGCTCAATACGCCGTGCCGGATGCTCGACAGGTTGACGCCCTCGAGGTCATTGGCGAGGTCGTTGTAAGCAACGCCCAGACCGGTAGCGACCCCGCGCAGCATGTGCTTTGAAAACACCGCCATTTCGCCGTTTGGGTATCCGGTTTCGACCCTCTTTAGGCGCGCCCCGGCGGGAAGCTGGTGATAGACACCGCTTTCGCTGTCCAGCTCGATATCGTCAAAGGCTTCGTCTTCGTCGTCCTCGTCGAGTGTCGGCCCCATGCCTTCGTCCCACTCGATCACGCCAACCTTGTTCGCGCCTTCGCGGGCGTTGTTCAGCGCGCTTTTCTCGAATTCGCCAAGCTGGCGCATCCGCAAGAGCGCGGTCGCCATCCACGGCAGGCCACGCTTTTGCCCGACGAAATCCTCCTCGAACCAATGAATGATTTCATCCGCCGGAACCCGGATAAACGCCCGGCCGGAATAGTGATAGTCCGCCTGCGACTGGTCGAGGGTGGTGAAATAATAGGCCACCGGGCGGCCCATCTTCGTGTATTCGATCCCTGCCCGGATGAACTTGCCACCGGGGCGCCTGTCTTCGTCGAAATCAACCGGGCACAACACCGGGTCGAGGACCTGCAAGGCAAAGCCCCACGGCCCCGCATCCCGCCCGAACACCATGCGCACCATAAATTCGCCATCGGTGCAAAGCCCGTTGACAAGCGTTTTCTGGATTTGCCGGAAGGTGCGCCGCCCTTTGACGTCGCAATTCATCGCCTTGCACCATGCCCGCCAGGCGCGTTCGATTGCCTTGTTTGCCCCCGCGTCCAGCTTGTCGCCCTCGGTGGCCTGTGCCTGCAACGTGAACCCCTTCTGCCCGATCAGGTTCCGCCGCGCGCTGGCCTTGAATGCCTTCGCATAGTCGTTGTTCGCCGACTGCTCGCGCGAGCGCGCCACCAGAACCCGCCAGTTGCGGCGAATGATTTGATCTGCGGGCATGGGTGAATTTGTCCAACCGCTTGTCATGCGGTCGGTTTCAGCCGCCGCATACATGCGCTGACCAGCACGTCGGCGCGGCGTGATCAGCATGGGCGGCGCGCGGCGCTCTGGCGCAGGCGCAGCGGGCGCAGATCGGGAAAAGAATTTACGGATCATGTCAGACGCACCTTGATCGGTCGACCAAAGGCCCGCCCCTTGCGCCGCGCTTTTTGAGCGGCCAATTCTGCACGGTATCGGTCGCGCAGCTTGATCAGATCACTAAGCGGGGTTCGTTGCAGGGACCGGTTGTTGATCGTGTAACTTTGCTGGTCGATGCTGGCGCGCCCCTCGATCACGGACTCGATGGCATCCAGAACCTTTCGGACATGATCGCGCCCGTCGAAATTTTCGCCCTCCGCAGCAAGATCCGGCGCGACCACAACCTCGCCTCTCTCCACCGAATGCACGTCCGCGCCATCGCTGGCCCGGATCACATAGGAATACCGACCAGGCGCCCAAGCTGCGGTGACCACTGCCGATGCCTCGAAAAGATGATCTTCACCACTGGCGGAGCTGACCAGGTCAATAGCGCCCTTGCCGCGCAGGAACAGGGAAAGCTCCCATTCCGGCGCGGGGAAATGCGGCAGCTCGACCACCGCCCGGAACGTCAAACCTGCCCCGATTTCAGTTGGAATTGCGCCCACGTCCTCGCCCTGCTCAATGCCTGCGACGGCGGCGGCGCTTCTTCTTCGCACCCCAGCCGGTCTTTTTCGGAGCTTGGCTCTTTTGGGATTCCGTTTCCTCTGGCGGATTTCCTTCGACCGCCTCCGCATCGGGCGAGATCTCGACGGCTTCGGCCTCGATTTCCTGCCCCTGCTCTTCTAGCGACGCGACCAGGCGCTTGATATTCGGGCGCAGGATGCGCAACGCCGTATAAGCATAGACGCGACAGTCAAAGGCTTCGTTGCGCGGGCGCACATTGTACCATTCGCGAACCGCGAACCCCTTCACATACTTGGTACGCAGCGCCTCGGCGGTGAACATATCGAACCATGCCGGGTCCCGATCTTTCGGGAAATGGCAAAAACCCGGCCCCGGATCACTGCGCCGCGCCCGCTGGGCGACCACGACTTTCGCCTCATCGACGCCAATGGAATGCAGGTAGACCGGGCGCACGCCCCGCTGTTTTACCTTCGAAGGCTGCGTGACGATGGGACGGCCCCAACCGCCGATTCCCTTGATCGCCCAGACCTTCCGGCCCAGACGCTTGCGCGCATAGTCATAGGCTGCCTGTGTATATCCGCCAACCGTGCCGCCGGTATCGAGGCAGGCGGCAGAGATCCGCAACTCGGCGCCGCTTTCGTGCTCCCATGTCTCCGAAAGCAGCTCGTCCAATTCGTCCCAGACGTCCTGTTGCAGGGGATCGCCCCACAACACACGGTAATCGACCGACCAGGATTCCTCGCCAAGCCCCCAGCCGACGATTTCGACCTCGAGCCGGTCGTTTTGCATATCGACCCCGGCTGTCAGAACACCTGCCCCCATCGGCACCGGCGCCGCAAATTTCTCTGCCCGCTCCATCAGCACCGACGCCTCGAGCTTGTCGCCTTCCTCTTCCCACGTCTCAGCGAGCGACACGTTCACAAAGGTTTGCAGATCCCCCGCAGCCTTTTTCTCGAGGAAGGATTGCACGATATCCTCGAGCCTGCGGAAACAGGAATAGAGCTCCGACAGATGATAGGACGCATGACCGCGAAACGGCTTGCTGGCGATCCAGCCGCCGCCGTCGCGTTCAGCATTGCGGATCGCGGCCACGCGCTCGCCGTCGCTCCAAACCGTCCCGCAGCCATCACCGGCGCAGAGGTAGCCGGCTGTTTCCGCCAGGTGCAGCCCGTCGGCGTCTTTGTCCCATGTGACCTGCGACCAGTTCAGTCGTTGCAGGTGACCGCAATGCGGACAGAGCACATAAAAATAACGCTGATCACCTGCCTCAAACGACTTTTCGATCCAGCTCCCGCCCTTGATCGTTGGCGTACTGATTTCCAGCAGGAGGCGCTGATCGCCAAAGGTCGCCGCCCGCTGCCACAGCAGGCCGACCGGATGGCCTTCGTTCGTCCGGTCGTAACCGTCTGTTTCGTCGCAAACGATGAACGGCGCCGACCGGCCGCGCATTGTCTTCGGAGAACCCGACCAACTGAACATGAGGAACCCGCCCGGGTAACTTTTCATGCGCTGGTTATTCACGCCCTGCCGCCCGCGCGGCTTGGCGATCAGCTCGGCAAGGTCTTCGTTCTCTTCAACAAGCGGGTTGAATTTCGTCTCGAGCCACGTCGTCAGATCGCCTTGGCTCGGTTGCATCATCATTTGCGAAACGGGATTGAAACCGATGCGATAGGCCTGCGCCGCAAGCGCGGTCTGCGTCTTGCCGACCTGCGCCCCCCACATGAGCGAGATCCGGTTGCACCGCGGATCTGCGGTCATGTCGATCACTTCGCGCTGATAAGGCGCGTTGTCGAACCGCATCTTGCCGGGAACGGCATTGCCGACGGGGATCTTGATATTTTCCTCGGCCCATTCCGACGGCTTTAGGTTCGGCGGCGGGCGCAGAAACGCCCGGGCGCGCCGCGCGCTGCGGACAACGGCCCGCGCATTGGAGAAATCAGCCCGGGCGTTCACGCACTGTCGGCCCCCTCTTCGGCCTCTTCCTCGTCGTCGTCTTCGTCGAGATCCGCCTCGGTGATCAGGTCAGTGTCGGCCAGCGCCTCGAGCACCTGGTCGACCTCATCAAGCAAAACCGCCTTGATCTGCGTCTCGTCGCTCTCACCGATCAGCCGCCGTGCAGCCCGGCTTGGCAGGACGTTGCGGATGCCTGCGCGCACCTCGCCAAAGGCTTTCGCAAGAGCGCGGTCGAACTGCTCGACCGGCACCAGCTCGGCCTTGGCCCGGGCGAGATCCAGCTCGGCCTGTTCGGTTTCTGCGGCCAGCTTGCGCAATGTCAGCTCGTCTTTGGTCGCCATTTCGGGATGACTCGCCTGCGCCCGGATATCATCATCGCGCCAGCTTCGAACCTCGGCGGTGTTGAATTTCCAAGCCCGGCCACGCCCGCCGCGCTGCACCACGGGACAGCCGCGCCGAACCCACTCGTCGACCGTCGGCAGCGACACGCCGTTGATGTTGGCAAGATCGGCCCGGTTTACTTCCTGACCTTTGCTTTTCTTTTTATTGTCAGCCACTTGCGCCCCCTGGAAACGTCTTCCGAACCATGCCCGCAATGCGGTCGTTTTTACTTTTCAAAATCGCTTTGTTGTTTTTCGTCAGAGGCTTGCGCGATCTATATAATAAACAACCCCCTCGCCCGGCCCCACGCACAAGTAAATTTTGGCGCGTGCAGCTACCCACAAGCCTCACCCCCCGGGGAAGGACCCGCGACAAGGTCTGGCGATCATTCCGAAGAGCGCCGCGCCCATCTGCTGCGGTGTCGGTAGCAGCCAGCCGACCAGGGCCACCAAGAGAAGCCATGCGGGCGGATCTTCGCGCACGATAACTGTCTCGACGCTCTCGCTCCTGACCCGCGTATCGCCTGCGCTCTGCTCTATGCTGCGCGCCTGCGTGCCCTCTATCCTCTGGTCGCTGAACGTGGCCTGCCCGACCGTCTGGGCATTCGTGCGCCCTGCCTGCACGTTTGCCGCCACGTTAGGACCACCGCCAAGCACCCCACCCACGATCCCAGCCACCTTAGCGCAGGACGCCAAAGCCGCACAGATCAGCAGGAGGGGCAGCAGGCGCATCAGGTCAGCCCCTTGAGGCAAAGCGTTCGCTTGCTGTCGGCCCGGCGGTTGACGAGGCCGCGAACACGCTTGCCGCCCGCGATCACCCATCGGCGCAGTTCATCGCACGCGGCCCGGTACTGCCCAGCGTTGGCAAGGCGCATCATGGTCGACCGACAAACCGGCCCCGATCCGACATTATAGGCAAGCTCGAGCATGGAGGCCTGAACGCCTGCCGGAATGTCCTTTCGTGACATGCAGCGTTCAATTTCGGCATAGAATGTCGCGATATCATCCTGCAACCGCTCGAGGCACTCTTGCTTTGTCGCCGTATCGCCCATCTGGACGCCGTGCGTATCACCGAAACAAATTGTCGGCTTACCCACAAGATCCCGGTACGCAACCAGCCTTTCCCCCTCCCATCCGGCGACAAACGGGGTAGCCAAGGCGATCACCAGCGCACCGACCCCGGCTTGCTTCAAAAAGCGGGTGCGAACCGCGCCGGAAACGTCCCGTCGAAATTCCTTTAGAGCGGAAGAAATGCCCGCCTGGGCGACCAAGCGGGCCGGAATTGCTAACGCGTTGATCACGGCGGACGCAGCAGCAAAGACCAGCGGGTCGACGCCCAGCAGGCCTGGCGACACCAGAGACAGGAACACCGGCACCGCTGACACGAGGCAGGCGATCACGATCAGGCGCACCGACCAAGCACCTTTTGCGGTCTGTTTCCAGTTTTGGATTAGCTGCATGGCAAAAATCTCCTATCGCCCCAGATCGGGGCATTGCCCCGGTTATCTGCGGTTAAGGATGTCGCGGATCTCGCGCACATCTGTTCTGACTTGCGCGAGATCTTCCCTGTCTTCGGCGCGCTGCCGGTCGCGGTCCTCGAGCGACTTTTGCAGCATTTCAATCTGTTTCTGATTGGTGAAAATCCGGCGCACTAGCCAAACACCGCCCGATGCCGCGCCGGTGATCCCGGTCACCAAAAGCCCGGTGGATGCCTGTTCAATGCGTTCGATAAGCGTCATACGCGCAACCCTCTGCCCTTTTATGGCAAAGTCGCGCGTTTAGGTTGTGATTTCCTCTGGCGGTTTTCTCACGAGAAAAACTTCAGCCTTGCTTCGCCCTCAGACCTTGCGAGGGGAGAAGAAATTTCAGGTAGACTATGTCGCGAGAAGAACAAAAATGACGACATGACAAATAAGTCAGCGCCAAGCCTTCGCTATAGGCGCACTACACTCGAGCTGATCCGCCTTCAGAACGGTCTGTCAAAGCTTGAAAGTTAAAATGCCGCAGAAACGTCAAACTCCGCAGAGCGGCTTCATTCCGCGGCCATACTAGCCGACTGTTTTTCTTCAATTATTTCTCGGATTGTGCGCCCAATCGCCTCTCCCAGAAGCGGCGGAACTGCATTTCCGACCTGAACGTACTGTTCTGTTTTGGAGCCAACGAATTCGAACCAATCCGGGAAAGATTGAAGCCTTGCCGCCTCACGAACAGAAATCGCACGCCCTTGCTCAGGATGAAGATAAGCACCCCAATGAATGTCACACTTCGTCAATACCGTACAGGCTAAGCCATCCCAAGTCATTCTACCGTAACGCTTAGTATGGTCTGACCTTTTCGCACGCTTCATTCCGGCAGGCAGAAGGTCAAAAGGTATATCTCTCCAACTTCCACCAGGCGGGATATGTTTAATGCGTTCAACGTTGATCTTACCCAAGCGAGGCGCACTATGATTGGATACCTTCACCAAGTTTCC
The DNA here is from genome assembly GCF_039839315.1 of Phaeobacter sp. CAU 1743. Taxonomy (NCBI): domain Bacteria; kingdom Pseudomonadati; phylum Pseudomonadota; class Alphaproteobacteria; order Rhodobacterales; family Roseobacteraceae; genus Phaeobacter; species Phaeobacter sp. CAU 1743. The sequence continues at coordinate 13,201 of NZ_JBDOQR010000084.1, forward strand.
ACGCACGCGACGCTGGAAATCCCCCATTGGTGGGTTTGCATAGCCTGCTGACCCCAAATCCTCACCGTTTTGGAGCTTGGGAAGATCGCCAATCGCATCTTTGATTGTTGTAAATGGTACCAACCCTGGACCATGCGTGGGTTCAGGGTGCCGGACGGGCGCATTGACACGATTACCGATAAAGACAACGCGCCGACGTTCTTGAGGAACTCCGAAGTCCTCGGCTCTCAGCAGTTTTTCCTTAACAACATAGCCGAGAGCACCAAGCTCCGCCTTAATCGCTTTGACTGCTTCGCCACCGCCAATGGAATAGATACCTCGAACGTTCTCCATGACGATCCATTCAGGCTTAAGGCCCTCAACGATGCGAAGGTACTGCCGGAATAGTGTAGCTCGAGCGTCATGCATTCCACGTTTGTGATTGTATACAGAGTAGGCTTGGCACGGAGGCCCACCAGCTAGGACTGTTAGTTCTCCTGGCTGTAGGCCAGTGGCGTCAAAAAGCTCTTCAAGTTTTACATCCTCAATCGGCTTGCCAATGAACTTCGCGTGTGGATGTGTTGCCTCGAACGTCTTGCCTGCAGCATCGAACAGATCCACCCCAGCCAGCACCCGAAACCCAGACATCTCCAGCCCTGCCGACAGTCCGCCTGCGCCGCAGAAAAGGTCAATTGCAGTCAAGGTCATGACGTCTACTCACCAAGGTGTTCTAGTTTTGTTTCCGGTCTGCTCTAACAACGGATCATGAATCAGACAAGCATCTACGGCAAGAAGTTTCGATAGAAAAGCTCCAAGATATCCCGCAGCCAAGATCATTCACAGTGTCACCGGCAGCGGCATAGCCAAGCGAAGCACCAAGACAACAAATTGTGGCCACCTCCCCTCAGACCTCAACAAATTGCCTTGGCAAGCGGTTCCAACTGACCCCGAAAAAGGTCGGCTGCTTACCAAGGGCTTGAAGAATCTCTCCAAACATCCTGTTGTCTGACACCTAATTGGAGGGAACAATGCCCACTAAAATACTCGAATTTCATGGTTATGAGCCGCTTTCAAATGACAGCAAGAACACAGCCGCAGCAAAATGGTGTCCTTTCATCGATGTCAAATGCAAGAAGACGAGAAGCGGCGGGGCGTGCGCGCTGCAAGGTCCTTCATCACCACCAGTAATTATTTGCCCCAACAGGCTGTACGCCGATGAGTTCAAGGTCATTCGCAACATAGCGCATGACGTTTTCGGCGCAGACGCTGAGCTGGTCACGGAACTTGACGCCAAGAATAGATTCCAAAGCGGCGCCTTAACCGGTTGCGAAGTCGTCGTCTATGGTCAGGGCTTCAGCGGAGAGGTCGGGATCAAAGCACCCTCTAATGATGGTGAAAACGGAACCTTCAAGATTGACTTCCTACTCGCAAAAATATGCAAAGACCTGTCGCTAGGAGAGATAGTCGCGGTCGAAGTACAAACTATCGACACCACCAACAGTTATTCCGACGCAGCGAAGAGTTACTACAGTGAAACGCCCTACCCCGGTCACGGGAAGAACCCGCAACCCGGTTGGACAAAGGCCGGTTTCAACTGGGAAAATGTAACAAAACGCATCCTTCCCCAGCTAATCTACAAAGGCCATGCGCTTAGGCGTGAAAAACTTGCCAAACACGGGCTGTTCTTTGTCCTACCGGACCCAGTTTTCCGCAAAATCCTAACCCGCGTCGGGGGCAAACTTCTGAAGTATCCCAAGGGCCCTGGCACGATCACTTTTCACTCGTACCAGTTTGCCGAAACGTGGACAACTCAACAGCGCCCCTTCGAACTTGTTGAAGAGTTAACGACAACCGTTGAACAAGTGGCCTTTGCATTTGTTTCACCCCAAAACCTGCCGCCACTAGGCATTTACGAAGAGACTTTGTCAAAGAAGCTCGCCAAGCTCACCAAGGCCAAACGCAAAAGCTAACAAAGCAAACATTGAGGCATATTGAAGATAGAAAATCAGCCAAGTCGGTACGAACTATGCGCCAGCACAATACCACTATTCACCAGACCATTAGATCAACTGAATGGACACGCGACTTCACCAAAAAGGCTTTATCTGATCTCCTTTTCCTAGCCCTCTTTTACTACCCATCCAACCGCTCGCGCCAATAGTCAGCCGCATCGAGCAATCTTTGCGCAAATTTAATCTCACTTCCCATTTCCTTTGCGATCTCGGATATGCAGGCGCCAGCGTCCCACTGGCGCAAAGCATGTTCGGCCATGTACACCTTGCGGAGCCCGTGGCAGCTCGTCAGCTCGAGCTTACAATGGACCTGGCTCTTGCTCAGCAGCATAACCGCCTCACCCCCGATCATGGCAGCGATCCGGAGATCCTCTTTCGTTTAGCCTGAGACTTAGAGGCTGTTGACTAAATTCAGCCCCACCGGAAAGTCAGGAGATCAAACAGATGTTAAGTGAATTTCTGTTGGCATGTAGCCATCAGATGTTAGCTTTGAAACCAACACAATATCACCAACTACGGTCTCCTGCCCCCACAAATCTTTTGCTGATACACCATCGAGAAACTTCAATTTCAAGCGCTTATCACTGACACCCTGTGCCACAGCCGCCCAGGGGATGTCCCGGTTGATGTTGAAGTTTGCCTGAAGGGTGGCGTTGCTTTCCCTGAGCCGTAGGCTCGGGGTGATCAAACCGAAAGGAAAGCAACACCATGAAGAAGACTACGACATCGCAGGCGG
>NZ_JBDOQR010000085.1:0-15596 GCF_039839315.1 Phaeobacter sp. CAU 1743
TGTTTCTTCTTCATCGACTGGCGTAGCGCAGGAAAGGCGGGCTGTTTGGGCATCGGCGGGCATCCTTCAAGGTCCCGCTCAGTCTACCGCAACCCGCTCAGAGCACGAGGTTTTTCAGACTTTCCCTGAGTAAACATAGCTGGCGTTTTGTAAAATATACGGATGTGTTTGAGCATTCCTTCTTTTTTGAAAACGAAATTGACGCAAAGCGTTTCGAGGCCTTCATCGCTAGTTGATTGGCCCCACATTCCCGATGTTATATGATAATGTCGCTATCTCGACCGCAACATTTTGACTATACATCATGGTTTTGATAGCTTCTCGGGCCATATGCCATGGTTCACCCAGAGAGCGCGGGAAGATCGGGTCGATTTCGACCGTCGGGTTCGCGTGAAGTTTCGTGGTCAGATTGAGCACGACCTCGGGATCTCCAAAAACACCTTCACTGACATTGTTAAACGACACAGGGATCACGCCTGGGGTCAGGATCCCTCCCTGGGGTCTGCCCCGAAATGTCTGACCTACGGCAGACCATCTCCCTTCTCATCAGTGCATGATCTGGTTTTTCATGCGCCGTTCTGCCTTCCCCTACTGCCCAAAACGCAACGCGGAGAAGCCCCCCGGCGCCGACAAGTTGCCCATCTTGCGAGAAGAAGTCACCTCAGTGTCGCCGCCGCTGCTGGATCAGGGGGGACGGTTTACCGTCGCCATACCCTGCTAGGGGTAGGTCATTCCAGAAGAAGATTCTGAAGATTTATTTTTGGATTTTCACGGTCATCGCAGACACTTGCCGTGTAGAGCGAGGATAGCAGCATGGCACTCAAAACAGAACACCTAAAAACCGCGAAGGCGGCGCTCAAGTCGATGTCGACGCGACGCGATAAGACACTGACAAGGGCCGACTTCGTCACCGGCCTGATCAAGGACATACACGCGAAGATGACAGCCGGGTTCTCTCTGGAAGAGATCTGCGCGGAACTCAACAAGACACTCCCGGAGGACGAACAGCTCAACATGAACACGTTCAAAACATACGTCCGCCGCGCCCGGACCCAGGCCGGGATCGCACCGACCAGAGCGTGGACCCGACGGACCGGTCCACCCGAGCCCAAGATACAGACCACCCCGAACAAGGGGAGGACAAAGGGTCAGAAAGAAGACCCCCCATCAGATTTTCGAGATCAAGGAGGTGACCTGTGAAGCGGATTTTTTTCATACATGGAGACAAGGGGGGCGTCGGCAAAACCGAAGTCGCCAAGCGGATGGCCGCCGTGATGCTCCAGGCCGAACACCCCGTCACATTGGTTGATGGCGACGATAAAAACGCGGGCCTTCACGCCGCATTCAAACAGAGTGGCCTTGATGTGTGGCGCATCAAGGTCCTGACACCCTCTGGCCGCGATGCCCTCTTCGACGTCATCGCGGAAAGCCCCGGGGATGTCTTGATCGATTTACCCGCGCGCGGCTCGGACGTCACGGAGAGACTGCATCAGGACGGTGCCTCCGAAGACGGGTTCAGTCTCCCATTGCTCATGGCCGAGATCGACGCCGAATTGACCATAGTCTTCGTGATTGATCAGACCCGGTCGCCGATTGTCGCCCTACGTGAAGAGATGAAGGCCCTGCCAGAAACGACGAAGTGGATCGTCGTGCGCAACTGGCGCGAGGACCGTGCGTTCACATTGTTCGACACGACGCAGACCAAAGCCGATCTCGAAGCCCGAGGGGCCACCATCATCGACTTGATCCGGCTCGACCCCCGCGTGAATGACATTCTGGAGAACGCAGGCGGTTTGAACCTGATCACCGCACAAACCTCGGACAAGCTTTCCATGCTCCAGAAGATGCGGGTAAAAGCCGCGCTGCGGTCCTGGTCCGAGCAGATGCAAATCGCGGGGCTGATCGAATGACTGATCTTCCGGAGGACTTGTTCACCCTGATCTACCGCCGCGCACCCACGGAGCAAGAGCGGGCACGGTTGTTATCTGTCAAAGCGGGGCTTGGCCTCTCCCCCCGGGACGAGATGTGGCCGATGCTCATGGTGCTCGATTACTATGATAGCGCAATCCGGTCGGGTCGGACCGCCACCTTGCGCGACGTCGAGCGTGTTCTGAACGAGTTGAGAACCGTCCCAGACCGGGCCGGTCCGATCGCAGCGGCCGAAGCCCAGAGGGCGATTGCGCGGATCATCAAAGACGCGTCCGAAGAGATCGCTCGAACAGCCGCACAGAGATCCATCACGACCGCCGACCGCATCTCCCGGCGTCAGCTTATTGTCGCGGCCGTGATCGGCGCCCTTATTGCCGTCTGCCTCGCCGGTGCTGCGGCATGGGGGATGTATCTCTTACTCGAGGCCCGAGGCCTCTGCGCCGAACCACCGTTCCTGACCGGTGACGGACGGGTGGGATGTTTCATTCAGCGCTGAGGGCTGATCCCCTTCTCCGCCAGATGGCGTCGGCGGGATCAGCTGGGGGCGTTAGGAGGAGAAGGTGTGGGTTAGGCGTTTTCACGTAGGGGGCATAAAAAAGAAAGACGAGTAAAGTGGAGTTGAGCAGACATGGCACGCGCAGGGGACGGGAAACAAAGATCGAACCGCCGGAAGCGGAACAACCTCCTTCAAAAGCGGGTGGATGATTGGGAACTCGCCGCGTTCATCGCGCGGGCACGAGAGGCTGGGTTTCAGGACCACCGTGATTATCATGCTGCTTTCGTCTTCGGTGAGGCCGAGCTTGATCGCCGCGAGCGCCATGACCTCCTGCGCATCAAGGGCGAGCTGGGAAAGCAGGGATCGAACCTCAATCAGCTCACCTATGCCGTGAACGCGGGGCGCCTCACCGCATTGACGGCCGACGATCGGCAGGTGATCGATCGGGCCCGCATCGCGGTTGAAACGGCGGCCGAACAGATCCGGGCCCTGTTTACATGATCGGTGAGGCGATCAAGAGAGAGGGGGAGAAGGGGTCCGGCGGGGGCGCCGACGCCTTCAAGCCCGGAGTGGCATATGTTTGCGGCAAAGCCGTCCGGATCGCCCTGCGCAACCTAGCCTCACCCGACTGGCGGCATGCAGCTGAGGACATGCGGCTCTCATCAGAGCTGAACAGCCGGGTCCGGAAGCCGTATTACCACTTGGTCCTCAGTTGGCATGAGCTGGAGCGGCCGACGGACGACCAGATGATTGAGGCCGCGGATCACATGATCCGCAGCCTCGGACTGAAGGAGCACCAGATCGTCATCGGCACGCACCACGACACGAAGCGGCTGCATGTTCATCTTGTCTGTAACACCGTTCACCCCATCACCGGAAAAGTCTGGTCGAAGTCGAATGACCACCTCAGTATCGAGAAGGCTTGTCGCGAGATCGAACTGGCACAAGGTTGGTCGCACGACCGGGGCCGGTTCGAGTTCGATGTGTCAGCCAACGGAAGGGTGGAATTGAAGCCCAACCGGGACGCCTGGGAGAAGAAGAAGGCGGACCGGATCACCGGAACGAGGCCCAAAACCTCCGGCGCGCGCAAGCGCGAGAAATCAATCGGGATCGAGACATTCGAGCACGGCATCCCCACCGCCCTGAAGGTCCGGTTTGCAGAGGCCGTTGGCGCCGCGCGGGACTGGCAGGACTTGCACGCCGCACTCGGGGCCCTTGGACTCCACTATTACAAGGCCGGGTCCGGCGCGCGGATCGGCATCCTGGGCAGCACCGAATGCTCGAAAGCCTCGGCCTTCGGGTCGAAGTTTTCCATCCGCAAGATGGAGGCACGGCTTGGGGTCTATGAAGATCCGGGCAGCGCACACGTCAATGATCGCAAAGAGGATCACAAGGAGATCGAAACTGTATCCGGAGTGGTCTGGGAAAAGGACCGCCAAGCGGCCGCTGCCTCGACCTTCAAGCTGACCCTCTTGCGCCGCATCTATTGCGACCTTCATCTCGATCCCGCCGTGTCCGAGGCGATCCGCTTTGTCGATCTGCAGGATATCCCGCCCCAGATCACCTTCCGGGATAACGTCACCTTGGTTGATCATGGCGAACGGATGACGACATCTCGCAGCACCCGAGAGACGCGCGCGGCCATGATCGCGATTGCCAAGGCCAAGGGGTGGTCCTCTATAAAATTCACAGGTTCACCTGACTTTGTGCGTCTTGCGTCTCTTGAGGCCGCACGTGCAGGCCTGCCCGTACATGGAGCCCCAGAGGACATTCAGGCGCAGTGTGATGCGATCCTGGAACGGCTGGAGCGCCAACAGCGCCGCATCGAGGTGGAGGCCCGGGCGGCGGCGAGGGCGACTCATGAAGCCGGCGCCAACCGCGATCAGGCGATAGAGGAAAATATCGCGGAACGGGCGGAGGCCACGGCACAGTTTGAGGAGATGACGGCCGAGGTCAGGGCTGTGTGCGGACTTCAGAATTACCGGACAGCGATTTCGCTAAATCCCGGACAGCCATTTCAGTAATTCCCGGACAGTTCGGGCACGGCTGATCCTCTGCCTACAGTTATGTTTCTGATAGCATCGTTTCGCGGTTTTTCACGTGGGTCAAGTTCTCGTTTTGATCTTTTCTGCGCATGCTGTCTCCCTTGAGATCGATACGGTGGGCGTTATGGACAATCCGGTCTAGGATGGCATCGGCAATTGTCGGTTCGCCGATCATGTCGTGCCAACCCGAGACGGGCAGTTGGGCGGTAATGATTGTAGAGCGCCTCTGATAGCGTTCCTCGAAGAGTTCGAGCAGATCGAGACGCTGCTGGTCGGTGAGCCCATGGGTACCCCAGTCGTCGAGAATGAGCAGTTGGACGCGGGCCAGCTTGTCGACCAGCTTGGGGAACCGCCCATCGAGGCGCGCCATTGCCATATCTTCGAAGAGACGGGGCATGCGGACGTAGAGGACCGCGTGATCGAGGCGTGCGGCTTGATGTCCGAAGGCGCAGGCCAGCCAGGTTTTGCCGGTGCCCGTTTGGCCGGTAAGGATGATCTGCTCCTTGGCCTTGATCCATTCGCCTTGTGCCAGCGCGAGAACCTGACGGCGATCGAGGCCTCGGCTGGCGGCGAAGTTGGTATCTTCGATGCAGGCATTGGGGAATCGCATCTTGGCGTTGCGCAGCCTGTTGGTGAAGCGTTTATCGGCTCTTGCCGAAGCTTCCCGATCGAGCATGAGCCCGAGCCATTCATTGCGATCGAGGGACTGACCCGGGTCCTGTTCGGCAAGGGCCTTCCAGGCGTCTGCCATGCCTGTCAGGCCAAGTGCGGCTATCTGGTCGAGGGTGGGATGTGTCAGCATGTGTTGATCCTTCTGTGCTGAGGGTTACTGGTAGTAGCCTGAGCCACGAATGTTGTCGTGGGCCGGCGTGGCGGTGATCGGGTCTGGCGGCTCCGGGGCCTGGTCCAGCCCGGTGACGAGGATGGAGCGCACCGAGGCATAGGAGACGGTTCCGACCGTCAGGGCGCGGTCGCAGGCAGCCTCCAACCTATCCGGCCCGAACTGGCGCTGCAGGCTGAGCACACCGAGGGCGGATCGGTATCCCTGTTCGGGATGTGGCCTGTCGCGCATCAGGCGCTCGACAAGTGCAGCTGTGTGGTAGCCGGTGCGTGCTGCGCGGGTGATGAGGCTTTCCGGCGTCATGCCGCCATAGCGCTGGTGCGCCTTGGGCATGTGTTCCTTTATCGTGGAATGACCGCCCCGCTGGCCGCGGCGGTGATGAACAGCAACGCGCTCGTGATTATGGAATATCTCGATCATGCGGTGGGTCAGGCGCACATCGACTTGCCGGCCGATCAGGCGGTAGGGCACGGAATAGAAGCTGTGCAGCACCTCAATATGGTAGTCAGGATGCACCTTGGCCTGCTTCCACTCCGCGTATTCGAAGGGCGTGTCTGGCAAGGGGCGCAGCGCCGCACGTTCGATCTCTTCGAAGAGGTCCTGTCGGGAGCGGCCCACCCGCCGCATGGTTCGCGCATTGATATCTGCGAGCAGCTCGGCAATGGCCACGTTCAGCGCCTCGACGGAAAAGAATTGCCGGTTGCGCAGCCGGGCCAGAATCCAGCGTTCCACGATCAGCACCGCGCCCTCGACCTTGCCCTTGTCGCGCGGCTTGCGCGGCCGCGTTGGCAACACGGTCGTGTCGTAATGCGTGGCCATGTCGGAGAAGGTCTTGGTGACCGACGGCTCGAACCAGAGCGGCTTGGCCACTGCCGCCTTGAGATTGTCGCACACGATCGCCTTGGGAACACCGCCAAAGAACTTCAGCGCACGAACCTGGGCATCGATCCAATCGGGCAGCTTCTGGCTGAGGCTGGCCCAGGCAAAGGTGTAATTGGAGGCGCCAAGCACGGCAACGAAGATCTGGGCGCGATGTTCCTGACCCGTCGCAGGGTCGATAACAGGAATGGTGTGGCCAGCGTAATCGGTCTGCATCACCCCACCAGCCTCATGGCGGTTGCGATAACGGGGACTTATCCGGCTCTCGAACTCCCTGTAACGCGCGCAGAACCACGTGTAGCCATAGCCGTCAGGATGGGCTGCCCGATACTCCTCCCAAAGCAACAGCAACGTCACGCCCTTACGCTTCATCTCAGCCGCCATCTTTGGCCAATCAGGTTCCGTCAGGTCCCGCGGTGGGCGGCCAACGCGCTGGAACAGAACCTGCTTCAGCGTGGTATCATCATCCCGACCCTTGGGCAGCGGCCAGCAGTTCAGCCCCGCCTCCCGAGCCCGGTTCAGATAGGTCGCGACGGTCGTCTTGCTGAGCTTCAGACGCGCGGCAACCTCACGCGCCGAAAGCCCCTGTTCATGCGTCAGCCGCAGTATCGTTCGTATGTCTTGCACGGTCGTGCGCCTCGCTTGCTTCCGTCTCGGCATGGTCCCTCCCGGCCTTGTTCAAGACCGGCAGAATGCCGCGACGGTGCAGGCGAGGACCAACCGGCCCCAAGCCCTCCCGGAACTGTCCGGGAATTAGCGAAATCACTGTCCGGGATTTACCGAAACGCGTGTCCGGGAATTACTGAAATGCTTGTCCGGGATTTACCGAAACCCGCAGCTGTGTTCGACGCAATCGGCTCCGGGCGTGATCCCGTCCGCACGGCCCTGCGGACCGTGGCGCATGCGGAAGAACAGCGGATCACAGCAGAGCTACCGGATCGTCGAAGCGTCTCCGCCCCGCAAGCTGCACCGGACGCAGATCGTGGCGGCGGCAGCAAGAAGCGTCGGATCGCTAAGATGTTCAAGGAGAACGACCATCATGAGTTGGAACGGATGCGGGCAGTCCATATCGACGAGATTGCCGCATGGGGTGGCTGGTCCTACGCCCCCAAGCACAGGGACGGCCATAGCGATCCGCAGGGCCGGAATCTGCGCACCTATGCGCGCGGCGCTGAGACGATCAAGGCGACACGGAAAGGAGATGCCTGGGTTTGGACAAACAATAAGACCGGCGCGTCCGGCTCGGTCATCGATCTCTGGCTGTCGGACAATCCGGGATCGACCTTGGGCGATGCGCGCAAGGCTTTTCGTGAGATCATGGGCTCCGGCACGCCGACACCGGTGCCCACGGGAGTACCGCACCAAGGACACAGGCAGCAAGATCACACCGAAGCCCGGCGCAGGTGGGAGGAGGCCCCCTATATCGAGGACCGGCGGACCTACGCAGAGGATCGGGGCGTCTCGAAGGCGACCCTGCACCGCTTCCGGGACGATGTGCGCTGTGGCGTGTTCGGCGGCATCTACTTCGCGCATCGCAATCCCGAGACTGGCGATATCGTGGGGTTTGAACAGCGATGGGAAAAGGATGGGCAGAAAAACACCGCGCGCTTTGCCAAGGGCGGTGTGAAGACGGTCTCGGTCCTCGGCCATCCGAAAACCGCCACGCGTATGGTCGTCTTTGAAGGCGGCCTCGACGCCCTCGCGCTCGCGGAACTCGAATCCAGAGAAGACACGATCTACGTCAGCACGGGCGGTGGGTTCGGGCCGAAGACGGAGGCAACCCTCCTCAAGCTTGCCGAGGGCCGACAGGTTCTGTCAGGCTTCGACAATGATCTGGCGGGGGAGGCCCTTCACAGGCAGCTCACCGGCCTCCTGCCCGGGGCGACGCGTCTTGCACCACCGGCGCATGTCGAGGGCAGCACAACGCCCTGCAAGGACTGGCTCGATGTGCTTAACGCATCCAAGACAGCGCCCGCCCTCGCTATGGTGGCACCCCTACCCCAAAACATAGGTCAAGACGACAGCGAATCCGGTCTGCCAGTAGAGGCGTCGCACGCGCAGACTTCGGTTTCCGAGCCCGAAGCCCCTTACGGTCAGGCGCCCCTGACACCGCATATGAATGCACCCAAGACACCTGAAGTATAATGACGTGAAAAGCGCCACCGCGACAAAATAGTATGCGTGGCGGCGATCCCCTTATGCCGTTTGTCACTTTTGTGGATCATTCTCCTCTCAGATGAAAAGGGGAAGCTGGGCCGCGAAATTACTGCCCAACTTCTGCCAAATGAGCGGCCATCATTGGCGCCTACCTCCAGGGCACTACTGATCCGTCTTTAGGTATCCACGCCCCTCCAGCCATTCGGCTAGAATCATCTCCGCCATCGACGCTACAGAGCGCCGGTCGTCCTCGGCTGCCTTTTCGAGGGCTGCCTTCAGTGTGGGTGTTATTCGCAGGCCAAGCGGTGCGTTGCGAAGTTCGCGCTTTACAGACAATGTTAGTACTTTCTAGTTGACAAACGTAGCAGGGGTCATCATACTTACATTTGCTAACATACGCAACGGGGTCTGACGGTATGCGACTACCAGTCAGCCCCCTAACCGCCAGAACCTGTAAGGAGATTCCGATGGCTAACCGTACGACTATCACCACTTCCCCGTTCACTGAACCCCCGATGCGCGCAATGTTCGCGCGGTTCACGGCCCTGACCGCTTCGCTGGTCCAGTTGACCGACGCCGAGCGTGCCCTCGGCGGATACGACCGCCAGGACCCGGCCCTGTCCGCCTTCACCGGTGCGGTGGATGCGGCCCGTGCCGCCACGCTCACCCATTGCGCCGTGATCCTCTCCGGTGAGACCGCAGACGAGATGATCTATGGCCTTCAGATGACGGCGAAGATGGTCAGGGCCGTCTTGACGACCGACAAGCCTGCTGAGGTATCGATCATCCGGAACCTTCTCGCGATGCGCCATGAGACGGTGCTCTTTACGCTCTATCGGCGCGCCCACCTCCGCTACAACACGTTGCTGGATCTGGCCTTTGACGCACTCGCGGCGCATATCTCACTGCCCGAGACCGCAGGCGCGGCTTACCCCGCTATGGCGGGCAGCGCCTCTGTCGCGCATACCAAGATGTCGTACGCCTTCACCAGCTTGCTGGGGGCGATGTACCAGTTCGCCCGTGCGGAGCAGCCGCTTCAGCGCCCGGCGGTGGGAGACGTCCGGGCGGATCGCTTCGGCGTCGCGATGCAGGAGGCCGAAGCGGCCCTGAAGGACATGTACGCAGCGCTCTCTCGGGTTATGGCGGCGGATCTGACCCGCCGCGAGGACAAGGCGCTTTGGGAGATGGGCTATGCGCTGTACAACTTGATCGCCAAGGATGACGACGAGGCGCGGCAGAGCCTGTTCGAAACGCTCGTCGACTACCAGTCGTATTTCATGGTGCAGGGTAACTTTGCGGTCGCGCGCCGGACGCGGGAGATGCAGGTAAGGTTCTTCCACTTGGTCACTGCATTGATGTCCCTGCAGGACTTCGGCGGCCCTGGTCCGGACGATGACGGGGCCTGCGGGCCTTCGCTGGCGGCCTGATCGGGCCGGACGAGCGCGCCATTCCGAGGGGGCACGCCCCCCTCGCTCTTCCTTTCATGAATACGGAGCATTCTGATGCACCAGCCCTATCTGCCTGGCATGCCCATGCCACCCCGCCCCACCGAGAGCCGCGACGCGCGGACTGCTCTGGCCACTTATCCCGCGATGTCCACTGAGGACCTTTGCCGTCATGCAAAACCTCTGGGGCGTGCGGCGGAACTTTTGGTAGACAGCGCACTTGTTCGCTTGGGTGAGCGGGTATATCCGGCCGATGAGCACGAGCGCCATGATCGGCTCTTGCTCCTCCCGAGCGGCGCATCCCTGCGTCTTCAGGTCAAGACCCGCCACACGCAGAATGATCGCGGGGATTACATCTTCACCTTGCGCCAGCGATCCGAGCGCGGTTGCACGGGACGCGGCCCCTATGAACCGCAGGACTTCGACATTCTCGCGGCGGTTGTTCTGACCGAGAACGTGGTCCGTTTCACGGCGGACTGGCACCTTCGTCAGGTCATCCATGCCTCCGAGATCGCAGAGCTTCGGCGCCACCCTCGCCGTAGCCTTGACGCAGCGCTCGCCCGGCTGGGCCACACGGATGCCATCCCGAGCGGGAGGGACGACGACCTCGACCTCGCTGCCTGACCGATCTCAGCGGCCCCTCAATTCCCCTACCAGATCCACCTCTCGGCCCGTCGTTGCGGCGGACCGGTCCCCTTTTTTCATCCTTATTGGAGGCTTCCCATGACTCAGCCCACCACCCCGACTCCCACCGTAACCACGACCAGCGGCACGGGCACCCCACCTGACAGGCATGATTTCGCCTTGGCGATCCGCCAGAGCCTGATCAATGCGCATCCCGGATGGGCGACTATCAGCGGTGTCATTACGACACATCCGCCGTATACGGCGCCCGCCGATGCGCCGGTTTCCGCAGTCGCACCGCAGGGACAGGCGCACCCTGCCTCAACCCCCTCACTTGCAGTGGAGAGTGTGAATGACACCCCCCGGACCGACCTCGATGACATTTTGGATTTCGTCGAAGCGGAAGCAGCGGAGGCGGCAGCCCTGTTTTCTGACGCCCTGCCTCCGGTTCCGAATGGCAAGGAAGCGCCCGCCTATACTTTGCGGCCTGCGGCGGCGCTGGCGGTCGCGCGGTTGGCCGCGAGCTTTCCCAGCCCTGCGGCATTCTACTCGGCGCTGAGCGCGCCGGGATCGCTGACGGTGCTTGCGGTAAACAGCCCTGGTCTGGGTGAGACTATCCACAAGCTCATCGATCACCTTTTCGCTCGTGCGCCTTTCTGGCCGAACGATGCGCCCCTTCCCCTCGCCGTGCGTGCGGAGGAGTCGATTCTGTCCAAGGACAGCCACAAAAGGGACACCGGCCTGGTCGGTCAGCTTGTGCCCACGGTCCGCACGGCACTGGAGATGCGGCGCCCCGTCGTCGCGGTGGCAGTGGCGGCGGGCACTTTGCCGTCGGCCCTGCGCACCTTGAAGCCGACTGTCATCCCGGTCGCGCCGCTCGATCGGGCTATGCTGGCAGAGATCCTGACCGAAGCTTACCCCGATACGGGGGACCGGATTGATGGCGACGCAGCCGCCCTCGCTCGCCTGCCGGACGATGACCAGTGCAAGCGGCTCGGGCCGGAGGATCTCGTCTTTGCCCTGCGCAGCCCGACACTGATCGGCGCGATCGCGGCTCTGGCGGCGGCCACGACGCCCGCCACCACTGAGGGGCCGGGACTGGCCGATTTCCCGCTGCCGCGGGAGGTGCGCGAACCGGTCGAGCAAATGGTCGCCGATTTGCGTGCATGGCAGGCTGGAGAGATCCCGTGGCGGGATGTCACGCGGGGTATCCTCCTCGCTGGCCCGCCGGGCTGCGGCAAGACGGAAGTTCCCCGGCTCATCGCCAAATCGGCAGGGATCAACGTGATCGCCGGCTCGATCGCCGACTGGAGCGCGGAAGGCAGCCGAGGGAGTGAGGTGATCAAAGCGATGCGGGCGAGTTTCGCCAAGGCGGCGGCAGCGGCGCCCGCGATCCTGTTCATCGATGAACTTGACGCCGTCGGCGACAGGGACCGCGTGGGGGACACCAATCGCAGCTGGACCGAGTATGTGGTCAGCGGCCTTCTGGCCGCCATGGATGGATATGAAGGGCATGAGGGCGTCGCCATTATGGGCGCGACCAATCACGTGGACCGGATCGATAAGGCCGTCCGCAGGCCCGGTCGCTTCGACAAGGTGGCTCGTCTCAGCTACCCCACGCACGATATGATCCCGGCGGCGATCAAGTGGCAAAGCTGGCCGGATCTCGCGGATGAGGACCTGGCCGGTCTCGCCGCGCGCGCTGTGGGGATGAGCGGGGCGGACATTGCGGCCTGGGTGCGGTCCGCCCGCGCGCTGGCCCGGCGGGAGCAGCGCCCGCTTTCACTCGAGCATCTCGAGACCACCCTGAGCGACCTGCGCCCGCAGATGCCCGAAGACCTGCGCTGGCAGGTGGCCATCCACGAAGCCGGGCATGCGGTCGTCGGGGCCGCCACTGCCGTGGCCCGGCCCAAGTTGCTGGCGCTACAAGCGGATGGCGGGGTCACCCATTCCAAACGTCTCATGATCAGCCAGCGCCGGTCAGAGATGGAGGCCGCGCTTGCCCTCGACCTTGCGGGTCGCGCTGCGGAGGTCTCAGTCCTTGGGGCGCCTTCGGGCGGCGCGGGCGGGACAGAGGATTCCGATCTCGCGAGCGCCACGCTGCTCGCGGTTGCTATCGAAGCCTCGCTCGGCCTCGGCGACCACCTGGTCTGGCAAGGCAGCCCGCAGATCGTACTGGACCGCCTTCCTCTTGACGGCGACCTGCGCGACCGGGTCGAGGGCCACCTGCGCCGAGCCGAGGCCAGGGCCCTTAGGATCGTCGAGGCCCATCTCCCGTTGCTGGAGGAGATCGCAAGCGCGCTGTACCGCTCGGCACTGCTCACCGGTCCCGAACTCGATGCGCTCCTTGCTCGCGTCTCGCCCGAACCTGCGATCGGCACGCCCCTCACGGACGCACGGATTTCAACGCCACAGGGGACGGCAGACCCGGCCCGGGACCGGGCCGACAACATCAACGGGGATCCCGACCTTCGTCAGCCCTTCGCCGCCTAAAGGGCTCTACGCAAAAGGCGTGTCCGGTCCGAAAGGGCCGGGCGCGCCCACTATGGCGACAATCCTCATCCCGCTGACACTATATGCACTATATAAGGAGTGCGCGCATGCCCCGGACATCTCCCTTCCAGACGAGGCTGCCCCGGCCGGATCTGACCCGCCAACATCGGCGGTGTCGCGACCCATTTCACCGGCCGACACATGGCCGGGCAGCGCACCAGCCCCAAAAAACCCAAATTCAAGGTCATTATTCGGCCGCGCCGGGTGCGATCCGTTCGCGCCGCGAGCATGAGCAGTTTCGGGGATCCGGGCTGGTCAGCGTCATAGCGGCCGGATCCCTGTCTCGCCGTTTTGCGGGTCAGCACCGAGGTCAGCACCGAGGTCAGCACCGAGGTCAGCACCGAGGTCAGCACCGAGGTCAGCACCGAGGTCAGCACCGAGGTCAGCACCGAGGTCAGCACCGAGGTGTGTTTGTTCGGATCAGGTGGGGCGTCAAGTGCCTTGCCGATTACGCTGTCCACATGTTTCGGCCGGTTCAGGATCCGTTGGCGTAGCACGAGGGCGTTTCTCGCCTTACATTCGCGGTTAGGCGCAGAAGGCGTCTTCATGAGCAGAACGCTTGGTTTTCACCAAGGCGGAGGCCAGGATGGCCAAGAACATCACCACGGGCTCGAAAGGGAGCGGCAGTAAATCAAGGCAAAGCGCTGCGTCCTACAGGGCGAAGCATCGCATTCACAGCGCGGCCTCGGCGGATCGCAAGAAGGCGGCGGGTATGTGTAGGGTTTCTGTTTGGGTGCCGTCTTGGGCAGAGGAAGTCTTGAAGCAGTTCGCGAAGCGCCTGTGCGAGGGGCGCGCTCCCAATGACACCGGGCAAGCTCAGGCCGGAGACGGGCCGATCGGCGGGGGCGGTTCCATCCAGTCCCAGCCGCGTAGGAAGCGGAAGGCGGATCCCTGCGATGCGAGGCAGCTGGACCTCTTCAGTCGCGAATGAGCGGGTCCGGGCGGACGACAGCAGGCGGTTGTCCACATCTTTCGACAGAGCCAGCCTGTTTCGGGCGGGACGCATGGGAGGGAAGTCGGGTATTGTCGTAGTGCAGGCCGAGTGGCCTGTGGGGGCAGAAGCCCTGCGGATCTTGTCCTTGATCACGCCCCAGAATCGGGCGGGATGAAGGCGGGATGATGATGGATGAACAAGAATCGGGCTGCGCGGACGCAGCATGAGCCGGGCACAGCCCGGACTGGGGAGACGGAAGATTGGACCGGGCGCGCGGTGCGTCCCGCCAAAAGCGCAAGGGATACCGAGGAGGCAGCGAGACGGCCGCAGAAGCGGATCAGGCGCGAGGGCCATCAGGCCGACCAGCCTCGGGCGCAGCCCGACGCCGAGGTGGAGATTGCCGCTGCCCGCGCGGCCTGGTTCGAGGTGATACGGGCACTCGCACGGGCAGCGGCACATGCCGATCACGACGCAGCCACCGAGACGGACGGGCGGTAAATATAGAAGTACACCGAGGAGGAACGGGAATGACCGATCAGTTGCGTGCCGTGATCTATGCGCGGTTTTCCACAGACATGCAGCGCGACGCTTCGATCGAGGACCAGATCCGATCGTGCCAGGAGTACGCGGCGCGACAGGGACTGAAGGTCATCGAGACCTATTCCGACCGAGCCATATCGGGCGCCAGCCTGATGCGGCGCGGCATGCAGAAGCTTCTACGGGACGGGCGCAGCGGTGCCTTCGATGTCGTCATCAGCGAAGGCCTGGACCGCCTGAGCCGGTCGCAGGCCGACATCGCCCAGATCTACCAGACGCTCCTGTTCGCTGAGGTGATGATCGAGACGGTGTCGGAAGGCGCCATCAGCGAGATGCACATCGGTCTGAAGGGCACGATGAACGCGCTTTTTCTGAAGGATCTCGCCGTCAAAACTCATCGCGGGCTAAAAGGCCGTGCCCTTGCGGGCAAGTCTGCGGGCGGACTGACCTACGGATATCGTGCCGTCCACAAGATGGATGCAACCGGCGCCCCGATCCGGGGCGACCGGGTGATCAGCGCCGAGGAAGCGACCGTGGTCCGACGTATCTTCGCGGACTACGCGAAGGGGATCTCCCCCAAAAAGATCGCAGAGGCTTTAAACGTAGACGGCATCCCCGGCCCGCAAGGCGGTCAATGGGGTGCGTCGACCATCCACGGCAACCGAGAACGCGGCACTGGTATCCTTAACAACGAACTCTACATCGGCCGCCAGATCTGGAACCGGCTGCGGTATGTAAAAGATCCCCAATCGGGTAAACGGGTTTCCCGCCTGAACCCCGAAAGCGACTGGGTGATCACGACTGTCCCTGAGCTGCGTATCATTGAAGGCACGCTTTGGGAGGCTGTTAAATCCCGTCAGGGAGCGCTTAAATCAAAGGGCACCGGCATTCCAGTTTGGGATCGGCGCCGGCCGCGGACGCTGTTTTCGGGGTTGATGGAATGCGGCTGCTGCGGGTCCGGCTTCTCCAAGGTGCAAAAAGACAGCTTTGGCTGCTCAGCGGCCCGGAACAAAGGCAGGGCTATTTGCACCAGGGAATGTCCCGAACGATGTTGAAAAGCGTTTCGGGCGACGCTGCGGATTTCATGGTTATGCGGCTTGATCCAACGGGTCAACCAGCGCATCATTTTGTGGGTCGCGGTGTTTTTCCAATGCGG